>CAJOGS010000107.1 GCA_905234045.1 uncultured Selenomonadaceae bacterium
TGTAGTGTGGTAGTGGTTAGTGGTTAGCGGTTAGCAGTTAGCAGTTAGCGGTTAGCTACAAGCTACTAGCTACTAGCTATCAGCCTTTGGCGAGCAAAGAAAAAGTTCGTTAAATTAGAAAATATTTAAAACTGAATTATTAAACACGCACTAGTGCTACAGCGGCTGTTAAACTTGCAAAAAAATTAATTGGAGTGATTTAAAAATGAAACTAAAAAATTTTTTGGCATCAATTCTGACGGTATTTTTAATTTTTGGAATGGTTACGCCTTGCCTTGCCGCAAAAAATCTTTCATCACTCGGTAAAGTTTCCACTCAAAAAAAATATACAATGTATCTCGGCACGAACGACAAAGACACGCAGAAACGCGAAATGCAAATTAAAGACATTCAAAAACAAATGCACGAAATTTGTATGAAATATGTTGACGGCTACACGCTTACACTTGCCGACGGTTACTATAAAGACGAAAACGGCAAGGAATACAGGGAAGTTTCTTTGGTGTACGTTTTTATTGACGCGCCGATTGAATCAATGAAAAAAATTATGGACGAGGCGTTAGTTAAATTTAATCAGTCGTCGATTTTTTTGGAAGAGACAAGCGGCAAAAGTATTTTTTACAGCGGGGCGAAATAAATTTTGGAAAAGATCAGAATCGGAACGCGGGCAAGCAAATTGGCGTTATGGCAGTCAGAATTTGTGGCGGCTGAATTGCAAAAAAAATTTCCCGCGCTAAAAATTGAACTCGTAAAAATTCAAACTACAGGCGATAAAATTTTGGATTCGCCGTTGGCAAAAATCGGCGGCAAGGGACTTTTTACCAAAGAAATTGAAATTGCACTTGCCGAAAATAAAATTGATTTGGCGGTTCACAGTTTGAAAGACGTACCGAACGAACTGCCGACAAATTTTAAAATTGCCGCAATCACAAAACGCGCTCAACCTTTCGACGCCTTTGTCAGCAATAAATTTAATTCAATTTCAGAAATGCCGAAAGGCGCGGTTATCGGTACTTCAAGTTTGAGACGTGCGGCGCAAATTTTAAATATATATCCGCATTTAAAAATAGAAAATCTGCGCGGCAATGTCGATACACGTTTGAAGAAATTGGACGCGGGAAATTTTGATGCGATAATTTTGGCGGCGGCAGGTCTGGAGCGTTTAGGTTACGGCGACAGAATCAAGCAAATTTTGAATGAAATAATTCCTGCGGCGGGACAAGGCGCACTTGCTGTTGAAATTCTCACTGATGATTTTGAAGTTGCCGAAATTGTAAAATTTTTGAACGACGAAAAAACTTTCAATGCTACAAAAATTGAACGTGATTTCTTGCAAGTTATCGGCGGCAGTTGTCAAATTCCCGTCGGTATTTTCGCCGAAGTTGACGATGAAAAAATTTCAGCGCGCGCAGTTATCGCCGCGCTTGACGGCAAAAATATTGTCAAAGATTTTTCCGTAACTTCGATTGAAAATATTTCGACGTTCGGTAAAAATTTTGCCGAAAAAATTCTTGATAACGGCGGGCGGGAAATTCTTTCACAAATTTAAAATTTTCTACGATTTAGAATGACTTTGAATCGTAGTCGAATGAAGTGCAAATTTGACTAAAAAATTTTATTTAGTTAAAATAATTTAATTTAAAACTTTGGGGGTTGAAAAATGGGCAAAGCATTAATAATTGGTTGCGGCGGCGTCGGAAGCGTTGCCATTCATAAATGTGTAGAAAACAGCGAAATTTTCAAAGAAATTTGCATTGCAAGCAGAAATATTAACAAGTGCAATGCCATTAAAGCAAAACTTGACGGCAAAACTTCAACAAGAATTTCTACGGCGTCGGTTGACGCAAATAACGTTGAATCGCTCGTTAATCTGATTGAAATTTTTAATCCTGACGTTGTAGTAAATTTGGCGTTGCCGTACCACGATTTAAAAATTATGGAGGCTTGCCTGAAAACTAAAACGAATTATCTTGACACGGCGAATTATGAGCCGGAGGAAACGGCTTATTTTGAATATAAACATCAGTGGGCGTTGGACGAAGATTTCAAACGCGCAGGAATTACCGCGCTTTTAGGTTGCGGCTTTGACCCGGGCGTTACGGGAATTTTCACGGCGTACGCACTCAAACATTATTTTGATAAAATTGAAACGATTGATATTTTGGATTGCAACGGCGGTGATCACGGCTACCCCTTCGCAACAAATTTCAATCCTGAAATAAATATCCGTGAAGTTACGGCGAAGGGCGAATACTACGAAGGCGGCAACTGGATTGAGACTGCGCCGCTTGAAATTAAACGCTCGTACAATTTCGACGAAGTCGGCGAAAAAGATATGTACCTGCTTTACCATGAAGAAATTGAATCTTTGGCTAAAAATATTCCCGGCGTCAAGCGTATCAGATTTTTTATGACGTTCGGACAAAGTTATTTAACTCATCTGAAATGCCTTGAAAATGTCGGAATGACTTCGATTGAACCGATTGACTACAACGGACAAAAAATCGTACCGTTGCAATTTTTGAAGGCGGTACTGCCTGACCCTGCGACTTTGGGAGCGCGTACAGTCGGCAAAACTAATATTGGTTGTATTTTCACGGGCGAAAAAGACGGCAAGCCCAAAACTTATTATGTTTACAATGTTTGCGACCATCAAGAATGTTATAAAGAAGTCGGCTCGCAAGCAATTTCCTATACAACGGGCGTTCCCGCAATGATTGGTGCGGCTATGTTAATCAGTGGCAAATGGAATTTAAAAGGCGTCCGCAACGTTGAAGAATTTGATCCGGATCCATTTATGGCGGAATTGAATAAATTCGGCTTGCCGTTCAAAGAAAGTTTTTCGCCTGTTTTAGTTGAATAGTGCGGTAGTTTTGTAGTGCGATAGTTGGATAGTGTGGTAGTGGTTAGTGGTTAGTGAACTGCTGATGATTAGCGAAATAAAATTTGTTGACTAAGCACGAAGAACTAAGAGGCCGCGCAGGACGCGCGGCGCGGGCGGTGCGTTTTTTTCGAGGACGAAAAAACAGCACCGCAAAAAGCGTCTTTCTTTTGTTACTTTTCTTTGACAAGACAAAGAAAAGTAAGTTTAAATATAAAAAAATTAGGCAATAGGCAGGAGGTAGTAGGATTCAGTACTACAAAACTACCCAACTACACCATTACTTCGATTAAAAATTTTTTCTTGACAAGTAAAATAAATTATCTAAAATTTTCTTGGAAAGGTTGTGATAATTTGTTAAATCGCAGGAATTTCATAAAACTTTCAACGCTTGCGACACTTGGATTTATTTTTACAGGTTATGGCGAAGCGGCAGGTAAAACGGCGGATTCTGTCATTTATGGAAATTTTTATACAGTTGACGAAAAAAATCCTAAAGCCGAAGCAGTTGCAATTAAAGACGGTAAATTTATTTATGTCGGCACGGCGGCAGGCGTAAATAAATTCATCGGCAAAAATACCAAACAGCAAAAATATAATAAAGGAGTAATTACGCCCGGTTTTGTTGACGGGCACGCACACGGAAATCTCGGCGGCTCCAAAATGTTGCTGATGTGTTCGTTAAACGATTGCAAAACTGTTGAATCAATTCGTGAACGCTTGAAAGATTTTATTGAAAAAAATCCTGATATGGATAAAATTCAAGGCATCGGCTGGGACGACGCAACCTTTGGCGTTGAAGGACCAAAAGCTGAAATGATTGATGATTTGACTGACAAACCTGTAATGTTGATAGATTACGGGCATCATTCTTATTGGCTGAACTCTGCCGCAATGAAATTTAAAAATATCAACAAAAATACTCCCGATGTTTCAGACGGCGTAATTGTTCGTGACGCTGAAGGAAATCCTACAGGATGTTTCCGCGAAGGCACAAAAATTTATTTTGAAGATTTAGTTTATCATTTTTCAACCGAACAATATAAAAAAGCAGTTTTGGCTTTTCAAGATTTTTTTATTTCGCAAGGTTTAACAATGACTTTCGATCCAATGGTAAATATGGATTACGGTTGGGAAAATCTTATGAAGGCTTATCATCAGCTTGACCAAGAAAGCAAATTAAAAATGCACATTCACGGCGGCTATCAAGTTTTCGGCGATAAAAATCCTGTCGCAGATATTGAGCATGCAATGGAGTTGCGGAAGAAATATAAAGGCAAACATTTTGAGATAGACCATATAAAAATTTTGCTTGATGGTGTTCTTGAAAGCAGAACGGCTTACCTCAATGAACCTTACTGCGATAAAAATGACAATTATCGCGGAATGTTGCGTTTTGATTTAGAAACTTTAACAGCTACCGTAAAAAAAGCCAACGAACTCGGAATAACAATTCATGTCCACACAATCGGCGACGGCGCAGTTAAAATGGCGTTAGATGCTTTTGAAAAAGCAAAATCTTCACCTGATAAACGAAATGCAATTACACATATGCAACTTGTAAAACCTGAAGATATTGACCGAATGGCAAAATTAAAAGTTATTGCGGTTGCAAATCCTGTCTGGTTTTTGAAAGATCCGAATGATTATGATGTATTGTCAGTGCCGTTTCTCGGCAAAGAACGCGCAGAAATTCAATATCCTATGAAATCTTTGTTTGATAAAGGCATTTTGGTAACTCAAGCAACAGATTATCCCGTAACCACAGGTATAAATCCGCTGTTTGGCATACAAACGGGAATAATTCGGCAATTACCCGGCAGACCTGAAACTGCGCTCAATACAAAAGAATGTGTAACATTTGAACAAATGATGAAAGCGGCGACAATAAACGGCGCGTATGAATTAAAATGCGAAGATACTTTGGGAAGTATCACGGTAGGCAAAGAAGCAGATATTGTTTTGCTTGATTCAGACATTACGACTTGCAAGCCGGAAAAAATTACTGATGCAAAAGTTCTCGGAACAATGATTAACGGCGAATGGGTTTATACTTCAAAATAAAAAAATTGTGAATCAAACACAGTCGGTAATTTTAGAAATTTATTCGGCACAGAGTTTAAAGCCCTAAATATCTTCAATTTTCATAACCGAGATAATTTTAAAATTCTCCGTTGAGACAGCCTCAAAAATTGATTCGCAAATGTCTTTGAGTGTTTCTTGCGTCATTTGCAATTTTGACGCTCAACGGATTTCTTTTTTTATCATTGCTTGAATATTTTTTTGTATTTGGGTGCTGTTGAATAATTCTGTTTTAAAAATTTTTATTTTAAATTTACTTTTCTTTAAAAAAGCAAAGTAACAAAAGAAAGACACTTTTTATAAATTTTTTCTTTTTAATCGCTGACAAAAATATTTTAAGTGCAAAGGAATTTAATTGCTGATGAAAAATTTTGAAACGCCCGCTTACATTATCGACGAAAAACTTTTGACGCAGAATTTGGAAATTTTGGCAGAGATTCAAAAATCTGTCGGCGCAAAAATTCTACTCGCTCAAAAGTGTTTTTCGGCTTATTATTTTTACCCGCTGATAAAAAAATATTTGAGTGGCACGGCGGCAAGCGGTTTATTTGAGGCAAGATTAAGCAAAGAATTTTTCGGCGGCGAAAATCACGTTTACGCGCCCGCCTTCAAAGATTCTGAAATTGCGGAACTTGCCGAAATTTGCGACCACGTAATTTTTAATTCATTCAAGCAGGTTGAAAAATTTGCCGACAAAGTTAAATCTGCAGGGCTTAGAATAAACCCCGAACATTCGACGCAGAAAATTTCTATTTACGACCCCTGCAGTGAAAATTCTCGGCTCGGCGTGCGTATTGATGAATTTAAATCTGCGCGAATTGATTTAATTGAAAAATTGGACGGCTTGCATTTCCATACACTCTGCGAACAAAATTCTGACGCCTTAGAAGAAACTGTTGACGCGGTTGAAAAAAATTTCGGCGAATACCTGCACAAAATGAAATGGCTGAATTTGGGCGGCGGACATCATATCACTAAAAAAAATTATGACATTGAACGCCTGAAAAAAATTATTTGTCGGCTGAAAAATAAATACGGCGTCGAAATTTATCTTGAACCGGGCGAAGCGGTTGCATTGGACGCAGGATTTTTAGTTGCAACAGTTTCTTACTCATGTCGAATCACTCCATTTCTTTATTTGGCACCCTGTGCCCTGTATATAGAATATATGATTTCATGCCATTTTTCAAGGGGGAGGGGAGAAAAATTCAATAGAAAGCCCTCTGCCCATTGCTGGAACAGAGGGGGAAGCAGACAGGGCAAGGCCCATGCATGAGTTTTACCGGCATTGAGAACATTCCAAAGTCATTGACCTGCAGTTTCTGAACGGGCATCCCGCTTTGTGGATACACCATGAATGAAAAGGCAGGGCGTAGCGGCGCCTATCAGGCGCCATGTGGCGGCAGATTGCCGCCGCTACCACAC
>CAJOGS010000108.1 GCA_905234045.1 uncultured Selenomonadaceae bacterium
ATTTTTCATTAACATTTACTTTTCTTTGTTCGCTTAAAGAAAAGTAACAAAAGAAAATTTCCCGTGATTAGTCTGCGTTTTTTAGTTCGCCAATCATCAGCAATTCACTAGGGCGTGTTGAAAAAATCTGTTATCAAATTTTTTCTTGAAAGTTTTTTATATTGAACGTACTTTTTCATTATATTGTCAAAAGTATTCGTCGCCTTTGCAAGAAAGACGCTTTTTGCGGCGTTAATTCGCTTCACGCTCATTCGCACGCCGCCTGCGCCGCACGTCCTGTGCGGCCTCTTAGTTTTTCGCTCTCATCGAACAAAAATTAATTCGTTAGCAAATTCAATCAATTTTTCAACACGACCTAACCACTAACAACTAACCATCTGACAATCTAAAAAAGGAGCAAATTATGGCAATCGGAATTATTGCCGAATATAATCCATTTCACAATGGACACGCTTACCAAATTGCCGAAATTAAAAAAATTTTTCCCGACGCCGAAATTATAGCGGTAATGAGCGGCAGTTTTACACAGCGCGGCAATTCTGCAATTTTGGATAAATGGACGCGGGCGCGGCTTGCGGTTGAAAATGGCGTTGATTTAGTTTTGGAATTGCCGTTTATTTACGCGGTGCGAAGTGCTCAAGATTTTGCACGCGGCGGAGTAAATTTATTGGCAAATTTGGGCGTTGTTGACACTCTGGCATTTGGCGCGGAAATTTTTGACATTAAAAAATTAAAATTGGCGGCGGCAACTTTTGACGATAAAAATTTTGCCGAAAAATTAAAATTGGAAATGGCAAGCGGCGAATCATACGCGGCGGCAGTTACAAAAATTTTATCGGCAGTCTCACAAATTGACATTGGAAAACCAAATACAATTTTGGCGATTGAATATTTGCGGGCGTTGCCGAAAAATATAACGCCGCTTTTAATTCCACGCGGCAAAATAATTTCAAGTGCAACTGCAATCAGAAACGAACTTTACAAAAAATCTGTAGCATGGGAAAAAATTTCAGTGCCGCCGAATATTTTAACCGAATTGCAAGCCGCCGAATTGCCGAACGAAGATTTTTTATTTCGCCCGTTGCTGACAAAAATTTTGACTTCAAAACTCGACGATTTTAAAAAAATTTACGGTATGAATGAAGGCATAGAATTTAAATTAATCGAATCCGCACGAACTGCAAAAAATTTCGGCGAATTGGTAGGCGGAATTGTCAATAAAAGATTTCCAACAAGCCGCGTTAAAAGATTGTTACTGCATTTTTTATTGAACGTAACGGCAGAAACTTTTTTGAACGTTGGAGACTACGCCCGCGTTTTGGCGTTTAATGAACGCGGCAAATTTTTATTGAAACAAATTCGCACGGCGTCAAAAATTCCAATCATCACCAAAGTTGCACAACATTTGAACTCAAAAGAAATTTTATTCGGAAAAATAATTGAACCGTACAAAAAAAATCTGGCTTTGGATTTATTGGCTACAGACCTACGCGAAACTCTATTTGAACCGCCGAAAAATTTGCGAAAAGATTTTTTTGTATGTCCTGAAAAAAGCCGTAATTTTAACCAGGTGTAGTTGATAAAGTGAAAAAAGTGAAACGCTGGCAGTTACAGGAAACGGCGGTCACGGACGACCGCCGCCGCCATTGATTCAAGGACTGAATCTCTGGCGGAAAAAAAGCACTTTTTCTTTGGTACTTGCGCGGCTTGCTTGCAAGGCTTGCTCTTTAGTAATTTTTTTGCTTCGGAAAAAAGAAAGTACATTTAAATATAAAAATTTCATTAACTACATTTCATCAGTAAAAATATAATTTTTCAACACGCCCTAAGATGCCGCGCAGGACGCGCGGAGAAAAAAGCGTCTTTCTTGCAAATGCGAGGAGTACGAGCATTTGCTGGCAGTAGCATCTTTCTTGCAAAGGCAACGAATAATTTTGACAAGACAAAGAAAAAGTACTTTAAATAAAAAATAATTTTAAAAAACAGAATTATTCAAAAACGCTATAGTTTACCGACACCACATAAAGCAACAGTAAATTTGACTGAAAGCGAAAAATACGATATGAAAAATTTTTCAAAGAATATTATGCTAAATTTTCGATAATAACAAAAAATCCAAAAAAATCTTGAAAATAAAAATAAATAGTGATATATTAATCGAACTCTAGGAGTTAAAAAATTTTTTGGAGGTAGTTTATTTTGGCAAAAACTTATTACGATAATGATGCTAATTTTGATCTTATTAAAGGTAAAACCGTTGCTATTATCGGCTACGGCAGTCAAGGACATGCTCACGCGCTGAACTTGAAAGACAGCGGCGTTAATGTCATTGTCGGACTTTATGAAGGCTCAAAATCTAAAGCGGTTGCCGAATCTCAAGGCTTGCAAGTTATGAATGTTGCAGACGCAACAAAAGCTGCTGATATCGTTATGATTCTTATTCCTGATGAAAAACAGGCAGACGTATATAAAAATGAAATCGCGCCTAACCTTAAAGAAGGTGCGGCTCTTTTCTTCGCACATGGCTTTAACATTCATTTCAAACAAATTGTACCGCCTAAATATGTAGATGTTTGCATGGTTGCGCCTAAAGGTCCCGGACATTTGGTACGTCGTACATTTGTAGAAGGCGGCGGCGTTCCCGACGTTTTCGCAGTTGAACAAGATGCAACCGGCAAGGCGTTTGAAATTGCGTTGGCATATGCTCGCGGAATCGGCGGCACTCGCGCAGGCGTTATTCAAACAACTTTCAAAGAAGAAACCGAAACAGATTTATTCGGCGAACAATGCGTACTTTGCGGCGGCGTTACTCATTTGATTCAACAAGGTTTTGAAACTTTGGTTGCGGCAGGTTATCAACCTGAAATCGCTTATTTTGAAACCTTCCACGAAATGAAATTAATTGTAGACCTTATGTATGAAGGCGGTATGGCTAAAATGCGTAAATCCATCAGCGATACTGCAGAATACGGCGATTATACAACCGGTCCAAAAATCATTACTGCTGAAGTTCGTAAGGCAATGGAAAAAGCCCTTGAAGAAATTCAAGACGGCACATTTGCAAGAAATTGGCTTGTTGAAAACCGCGCGGCAGGTCGTGCAAACTTCCTTGCACAACGCAGAATCCACGCTGAACATCAAATTGAACAAGTCGGCGCAAAACTTCGCGGCATGATGAGCTGGCTCAAAGATAAAGACGATTTGAGCAAAGACTAATTCATAGTTGACAAATAATCAGGAGAGGTCGGAAACTTCCGATCTCTTTTTTGTTTGGTTAATTTGAAATTCTAGAGCATGTTGAAAAATTCCAAAAGCCACAATTTTTTTTAAATCCGCAAAGTGCTGAAGGTTTGTAGTGTGGTAGTTCGATAGCCAATAGCTAATAGCTAACTGCTAACCGCTACACCACTATCACACTATCCAACTACTTTTGTTTCGGAAAAAAGAAAGTACATTTAAAAAAATTTAAGTAACAAAAATTCATCAGTAAAATTTGATTTTTTCTTGAAAGTTTTTATATTTTTAAAGTACTTTTTCTTTGTTGCGTCAAAGAGCAAACGCTCCTACTCGTCGCCTTTGCAAGTACAGCAAATGCTCGTACTCCTCGCATTTGCAAGAAAGACGCTTTTTACGCGTCCTGTGCGGCATCTTAGTTTTTCGCTCTCATCTAACAAAAATTTGTGAATCAGCATTTTCAATTAATTTTTCAACACGCCCTAGCCGTCTAGATTGCCAGATTGTTAGATTGACAGATTGACAGATTGACAGATTGATAGATTGACAGTACTAACCACTAACCACTAGGGCTGTTGGTAAATTAAAAAATATTGCAACGTTTGCAAGCCACGCAGGATTGAATCTCTGGCGGAAAAAAACGCCCTTTCTTTTTGGTACTTTTTCTTTGACAAGACAAAGAAAAAGTACATTTAATAAAAAATATTTTAAAAACAGGCTATATACACATTTTAAAATCGAGTTTACCAACAGCCTCTAACAATATTTACTAAAAAAACTTGACATAAAATTTAACTGAATGATAAAATCACAAAGATTTACATTGAAAATTTGGAGGGATGCCTAATGAACAATAGTGAGATCCAAGAAGGACAATATTCAACGGGTACACCAATAAAAATGATTAACGATAGACAAATGCGCGTTTTAATTGCGGACGATTCAAAACTTTTAAGAAAAAAATTACGTGATGAACTCGAAAAACTCGGTTGCGCGGTAGTTGAAGCAGCAAACGGCAAAGAAGCAGTTGCATATGATTTGGAACATGAACCGGACGGAATTATTTTGGATATAGTAATGCCTGAAGTCGGAGGAATTGAGGCACTGCAAACACTTCGTGAAGTTTCGCCTGATGTTCCGGTAGTAATGCTGTCTTCAGCCGGTACGCCACAAAAATTAATGCAAACGCTAAAAATGGGCGCAATAGATTTCATCCAGAAACCTTATACACATGAACAAATAGTTCATGCAGTAGAAACCATTCGCCGAATCAGAATTAAAAATTTGAAAAAAGCAGAAGAGGAGGCGGAAAAATTACAAGAATTTGATGAGGGCGGCGAAGAATAATGGATACCGCTCAAGAAGCAAAATTTGCAGTTTGCTATGAAAAACTGCGCGACGTTATACAAATTGATTACGATTTGGCGTATAACGTCTTCAAATGTTTTAAAGAATTTGTTGAAACCAACATTGAAAATAAAATTGAAATTATTTCTGCAATGGATTTGCCGCAAAATGCCAACTATGGAGCAAGCGTAAAAATTGAAGGCAAAATAAATTTTGTGCTTGGAGTTTTGGCAGAGAAAAAAACTTTTCATGATATTGCCGAACGCTATGAACATTTTCAGCTTGATTCACTTGATGAAGATTTTGATGCAATATCGGAACTTTTAAACGTAGTTACGGGTCATTTAATCGTAAAATTTGCAAATGCATTTGGAATTGAAGAAGATTTGGAACCGCCGCGTTTTGGACAAACTAAAAAAAATTTCGGCGTTATAAAAATTTTAGAAGATACAACAGGGACATTTTATTTGTATCTCGGTAAAGATGAAATTTTTGATTAAATTTTTAACTAAAAGAGTGTGGAAAATTTCCCACTCTTTTTTAGTTTGATAGTGTTGTAGTGGTGTAGTGTTATAGCTATCGCACTATCAAACTATCGCACTATCCCACTACCCGACTACAAAACTACTTTATCAAAAGCCACTAAAACAGGCTTAAGTGTGAAGGTTTTTTTTTCGATATGTATTTAGACGAAACAAAAATTTCGTAAACAAAAGGAAAATCACAGGTGGTGAATGTCATGATTGTCAATAACGTAAATTCGATGGCGAACATCTACAGTTCAAATGCAGTAGTTGCAACGCGCTATTCAAACGCGGCATCAAATTCTCGTAATATTCACAAACGAGATCAAGTGTCGCTGTCGAGTGAAGCCCAAAGTTTCAGCGAAATATTGCAAAAACTGCGCGGCGAATCTGAAGTAAGACAAGATAAAGTTGCAGAGTTTGAAAAGAAAGTTTCAAACGGCTCTTATCACGTCGATTCAGAAAATATTGCGGCAAGATTGCTTTTAAATCGTTTTTGAGGATAAATTATGTGGCAACAATTAATTGAAATCCTTGACAGACTTTGCAAAGTCTATGACGATCTTGCAAATCTCGGCGAAAAGAAACGCGACGCCCTTGTTGTTGTGGATATGGACGCTTTATCAAAACTTTTGGATCAAGAACAAATTATTACTTCAAAAATTCAGAAACTTGAAAATCAACGCTGTAAAATTCTTCTTGATATTGCAAAAGATAATTCGGCTGTTAATTCCGAAATTAAAGCAGAGGATTTTTATAAAACCGCGCCGACTCCATATCTTACAAAAAAACTTATGGAACTCCACATTCAACTGACAGAAAATGTCGAACGCACTTTGAAAATAAGAGAAAACAATTTAATCCTTGCTCAAACTGCGCTTGACGCCGTAACATTTAAATTAAATCGTTTGGGCGGCGCATTCGTCGAGCCAACTTACGGCACGAAAGGCAATATTGTCACTCATCAAAAGAAATTCGACTACAACGCTTGAAACTTTGAAGTTAATTTGACAATCGAGGTGGATAATGGAAGAGACGATTATTCTTTTAAGGGAGCAAACAGTATTTTGCAATCGGCTGCTGAAATTGTTCGCCGATTTAACTGAAACCGTCAAAAATAATTCGTTGGATATGTCAAAAATTGCAGCACAAATTGAACCAGTCATAGCGGAACTTTTAAAAAATTCCGAAC
>CAJOGS010000109.1 GCA_905234045.1 uncultured Selenomonadaceae bacterium
TCTCTATAAAGATTTTGAAATTAAAACTGTCATTTCAGAAGCCTTTATTATAATTTCTCATTTTCATACCTTACTAAAACGCTTGTGAAAACACCTTCTTAATTCGTGAATCAGCATTTTCAATCAATTTTTCAACACGCCATAGTTAAAAACTACCAAACTACCCCACTATCACACTACCCAACTACAACCTAAAATTTAAAAATATTTTTCAATAACTTTTATAATGCCGTCATGGTCGTTATCGTCGGTTACAAAATCGGCGATTTTTTTTATTTCGTCATCAGAGTTGCCCATTACAGCCGCAATTCCTGCAGTCTTCAAAACTTCAATATCATTCGGCGCGTCACCGACTGCAACCGTATCTGCAATATCAATCTTCAAAAAGTTGCAAAGTTCAATCAAGCCGGACGCCTTTGAAATACCTTTCGGCGATGATTCAAGCGCGGTAGTCTCTGCAAGTGCAAATGTTAAATTCAAATGTTTCAGACGCTCAAAATTTTTCTGCCGCGATTCAGACGAACGATGATATAAATTAATTTTAATAATTTCGTCGGGATTTTCTTCAACGTATTTTTTGAAATCGTTACAGCGCGTGCAAATTCTGTCATACATATCTTGATAAACCGTCATTTGAAAATCAGCCGCGTTTTTAATATCGTCGTCACGCATTAACGAATTAGTCAAGCCCAAAATGTGAATCATTGCGCGTTCAGCAATTCCCGCGTCGATTATCTCAAACGCAATTTCTTTCGGTATCGTGTAAGCCTTAATCGCCTTTTGATTGAAAAAATCGTAAACCGCGCCGCCGCTTGAAGTTATGCCGTAATTCATAAATTTCAATTCGTCTTTGTAGTCTTGAAGTTCGGCAACGCCGCGCCCTGTCGAAAGTACAACATAAATGCCGCGCTTTGAAAGTTCAGAAATTGCCGCCGCAGTTTTGGGACTGATTTTTTTCTGCGAATTTAATAAAGTGCCGTCCATATCAAGGGCTAAAAGTTTATACATAAAAAATTCCTCCACAGTTTTTGTAAAAATTTTACACGGCGGGCAGATTTTTTTCAATAAAAATGCTAAAATGTTTTGAAAAAAAATTTACGAGGCTAAAAATGATTGAAATTAAAAATGTCAGTTATACGTATATGAAAAAAACGCCGTTTGAGAAAACCGCCCTGCAGGATATTTCTTTCAGCGTCAAGGAAAAAGATTTTTTGGCGATAGCGGGACACACCGGCAGCGGCAAATCTACTTTGATACAAATTATTGCAGGGCTGATTGATTTAGAAAGCGGCGCGGTTGAAATTGACGGCGAATCGGTTAAAAATAAATCTGCGCGCCAAAAAATAGGAATGGTTTTTCAATATCCCGAATACCAACTTTTTGAAGAGACGGTAGAAAAAGATATTGCATTTGGACCCGGAAATCTTGGAATGTCTGCAGATGAAATTTCAAAGCGCGTTGATGACGCAATGAAAATGGTTGACTTGGACGAAAATTTAAAAACAGCGTCGCCGTTTGAACTTTCAGGCGGACAAAAACGCCGCGTAGCAATAGCCGGTATTTTGGCATTAAAACCGAAATATTTAATTTTGGACGAACCGACGGCGGGGCTTGATCCGAAGGCGAAAAAAAAACTTTTGTCAGAAATAAAAAGACTCCATCGCTCAGGCGTCACGGTAATTTTTGTGTCTCATTCAATGGAAGATATAGCCGCGCTTGCAAGCCGCGTTATCGTATTGGCGCAGGGAAAAATTTTATTTGAAGGAACGCCGCGCAAATTATTTGGACAGGCTGAAATTTTGGAACGCGCAGGATTAATGCCGCCGCCTGTTACGCAATTAATGTTGGAACTTCGTCGCGCAGGTTTTAACGTCAATACCGAAATATTATCAATCGACGAAGCAGAAAAAGAAATTTTTCGGCTGAAGTAGTTCAAGCATACCGCTTGAACTTTTTTCTTCTGATGAATCAGTTGTAAAATTTTCGTAATATGCCCTTGTAGTGCCGTTAAATTCGTGCTGATAAAAATAATTGCAAAGTTTTTTTTAACTTTACCAATAGCCACTAGGACGTGTTGAATAAGTTTGTTTTTACATTTTTTTCTTAAATTATTTTAATTTAAAGTACTTTTTCTTTGTCTTGTCAAAGAAAAAGTACCAAAAAGAAAGACGCTGAGCCCGTCAGGTTTTTCGCGTTTAGCGCGGTAAAAAATCCAGCCGTACAGCCGCGCCATACCTTTTACACAAATTTTAATCACAGACAAAAACAGAGACGGGCTGGGGCGCGGGCAATCTTAGTAAAAGCAAATTGCTAAGGGTTGAGACATTCCAACTTTCAAAATTTTTTAGTTCGATTATTCAACACGCCCTAGCAACAAATTTCAACCTATACAAGGCGGAAAATTTTGTTATAATAACCGAGAAAAATTAATTGACTGAAGGAATGATTTTGAGCAGAAATTTGGCTTTAATATTAGTCGGCGCGTCGGGAATTTGTTGGGCAAGTTCAGGCGCGGCGGCGCAAGATTTTTTCAACCATTCAACCAAAAATGTAATGGAATTAACAAATATCAGAATGTTGGGCGCAGGATTTTTAATGCTTGCAATTTTATTTCTGCAAGGCAATTTAAAATTTTCAATGGCGCGTATGAATCGCAAGCCGAAATTATGGCTGTACCTTTTGATTTATGGAATAGTTGGAATTGTAATGGTTCAGTTCACATATTTTAAAGCAGTTTCAATCGGCGGCGTGGCGGCAACCACTGTAATTTTGTCGGCAACTCCCGCAATGGTTGTAATTTGGGATTCACTGAAAAATAAAAAAATGCCGTCACGAATAGAAACAGCGGCGGTTATTTTGGCAATTCTCGGCGTATTTCTGCTTGTAACAGGCGGCGACATTTCAAAAATTGTAGTGCCGCTATCTTGCGTCTTTTGGAGTTTGACGAGCGGCGCAAGTTTTGCATTCAGTATGATATTTGGAAAAGTTTTATTCGCTGAAAAAATAAATCCCGCGTTTATGACAACTTTTGGAATGTTAATCGGCGGCTTGATAACTTTGCTGATGACAGATAATTTTGAATTGACGCCGTTTTTTGAACGGGAAGTAATTTTAAATGTTGCGTGGATAGTAATTTTTGGAACGGCGATAGCATTTTTTATTTTCAACGCGGGCTTGAAATATTTGACGCCGGAAGAATCGGCACTAACCGAATTGACAGAGCCTGTAGCGGCGGTTGTTATAAGTTACTTTGCATTTGGCGCAACGTTCGATTTAATCGAATATTTCGGAATGATTTTAGTTTTAATGGCGGTAGTTTCGCCAATCGTTATGAAAAAATTCTAAATGCCGGGGCGTATTGAAAACATCAGCTACTGAAATTTTTTTGTGCAACGTTTGCAAATAATGGTAACCCGGCGCGCAAGGACGCGCGCCGCCGCAACTAAAGAGCACGCTTGCTACGCAACCGCGCATGATTCAAGGATTGAATCTCTGGCGGTTTGGACGCCTTTTCTTTGTTACTTTCTTTGTGGCTCGGACAAAGAAAGTAAATTTAAAAAAATTTAACTAAAAGACATTTATTCAAAACACCCCTGAAAATTAAATCCAATACGAAATTAAACTTCAAAAAGGTTGATATTATGAATGAAAAAATTTCAAAACAAATTCAAATGGCGGCAATACTGCTGATAATTTTTGCGGTAATGTTTGAATTAAATAATTTAATGCCGCTGCACCGTGACGATTATGATTATTCGATGATTTGGAAAACCGGCGAACATTTGAACGCATTTTCAGATGTATTTGAATCGACATGGAGACATTATTTATTGCACGGCGGCAGAGCTTTTACAGTTTTTTGTTTAAGTTTATTTTTGTGGCTGGGAAAATTTGCCTTTGACGTGGCGAACGCGCTATTTTTCACGGCGTTAATAGTTTTGATTTACTTGCACGCACGGCGGGAAATAAAATTTGATGAGCCGAAAATTTTGGCGGCGGCAGGTTTATTGGCGTGGTTATGCTTGCCGCATTTCGGCGAAGTTGCAATTTGGAAAAGCGGCTCAACGGTTTATCTTTGGTCGGCGGTACCTGTAGCATTATTTTTGTTGCCGTACAATTTAATTTTGAAAAATAATAATTTCGGCAACTCAAAAATATTTGCCGTCGGAATGTTTTTATTGGGAATAATCGCCGGTTGCTCGGTTGAAAATCTCGCAATTACGACGCTGATAATTTCCGGCGCAATTTCTTTCTACTTCAAAAAGAAAAATTCTGCGCCGCTGTGGACATTTGCGGGAATGTTTGGAACTTTAATCGGCGTTATAATTTTGCTTGCCGCGCCCGGTAATTTTGTAAGGTACGACGATCAAAACGCGGGCAAGGGAATTTTAATGCACATTGGAAATCAATTTGCAGGAAATGCCGAAATGTGCCTGTTCCTTCTGCCGCTGATTCTGCTGATGATTTGCATTTTCTCAAATAAAAAATCTGACAAAAAAACTTTTACGGCGGTAATGTTTGCACTTGCCGCAATTTTTACAGTTTCATATTTCAACGACAGCTTTATTACTCGAAATTTTCATAATTTTTTGGTTGAAAGTGTTTTCCCGAATTTCAATCCAAGTGTAAAATTTTTGGAGCGATTCAAAAACTTCATGGAAAAATCTGAAGAATTTATAATTTATGCAACGCTTTTGGCGGCGTTTTATTCGATTATCAAAAAAGAAATCGACACGAAAAATATTATTCGGCTAAAAGATTTTCGCTACAGTTTGATTTTATACGCGCTTGCGATTTTCAATAATTTTGTAATGATAGCCGCGCCGACATTTCCCGCGCGCGCAACTTTTTCATCGGTTGTAATGATTCTGATTGCTTCACTTGCAATTTTGAGGAGTCCGCAGGTTGACAGAAAAATTTCTTACGGCAAATTTGGGCAACATTTAAAAATTTCGGCAATAGTCATCAGCGGCTTTACATTAATTGCGGCGTTGGTAATTACTTCAGACATTCGCCGTGAAAATGATTTGCGCGTTGAAGCTGTGAAACTTGCCGCAGAAAAAAATGAATCTGTAATAACTTTTCTGCCGATTGAAATTAAAAATCGTGCCCTGCGCCACGTTTTTTTTGCTGACTTCGATAACAATGTTACAAAAGAGGGACTCTGCGAATATTACGGCATTAAAGATATAAAAGTTGTTGAGCCGCGCAAATAATATCGTAAGTGAATTTAAAATTTTCGCAAATAAAAAAAAAGACGGCAGGTAAAAATACTTGCCGCCTTTTTAGTTTCATTCTTCGTTATTTTCGTCGTCAGCTGTATGAAGTTTGAAAATTTCCTCAAACGGTACAACTTTTTCTTCGCCGTCGGGTTCATTGTCAATATATCGCAAGCCGCCATCAGTAACAACCGCTTGATCTGCTTGCAGAGCCGTCGCCAAATCCGCGCCTTTTTGGTCGATTGACATAATGCCGAATCCGCTCAAAAGTTTTTTGAGTACGGTTTTTTTAGCCATTGCGTCAAAATTTGTACTCCAGACAGAGGATTTTTTACCGTTTTTCAAGTCGTAAGCGTAACTTTGAGAATATTTTTCTGCGTGTTGTTGTATCTCCTCAATCGTCATATACAAAGATTTACTGAAACCGTTCAGCAGTTCCATATACGCAATATAACCGACAACTTTGTCTGAAATTTTTTCGCCGCGTACAATTTCGCCCGTGATAAAATCAATTTCTTTAATCTGCCCTTCACAGACTGCGCCGGAATTTAAAGTTGCATACAAGCCTGAACGCATTGCAAGTTGTACAAGTCCGCGCCAGCCAATTTGAAATTGCGCCTGATTTTTGTACGGCACAATATATGCAAAGCCCAACGAAGGATTTATCGGCAACTTCAACGCCGCCGCAATTCCTGCCGCGCTTAAAATTGAATTTGGCGAACAGTCCTGCAGTTTTGAATTAGTGCGAACGATTGTTAAAATTGACGAAATGAAACTTGCCGACGAATTGTCTAAAAGTTCGTCAAAACGATTTTTTACGCCCGCAGAATTTAAAATTTGTTGTAAATTTGCTGACGTTTCCGAAGTCTTCATTTTCATTAACTCCTTTCATTTTAAAAATCAGGCAGAATAATTCCGCGTTCAAATTCAGTAATTATTTTATTTTTATAAAATTCGCAAGCCTGTTTTGGAATTGGGCGCGTTGTCGAATCATTCAAAACTTTAATCAGACCATAC
>CAJOGS010000110.1:0-1215 GCA_905234045.1 uncultured Selenomonadaceae bacterium
ATTTTAAATTTTTTATTTTTTAAATGTACTTTTTCTTTGCTCGCCCTGCGCGGTTGCGAAGCAAGCGTGCTCTTTAGTTGCGGCGTCGGGCGTCCGTGACCGACGTTTCCTATTACCGCAAACGTTTCACAATTTTTTACTTTACCAACAATCCCTAATCAAAGAACAAGATTTTAAGAAAAAAATAATTAAGAAAAATTTTAAAATTGAATTTTTCAAAAATCTCTAAAACATTATTCATATCGCAGGGCGTCAATAGGATCTAATTTTGCCGCTTTTCTTGCCGGCAACATTCCAAAAAATATTCCGACAAATAACGAAAAGCCAAAACTGATTGCAATACTCAAACTGCTGATAACAGTTTTGAAATTTCCAAATTCTGAAATTACCTGCGCGACGCCAATTCCAACAACAATTCCAATAATTCCGCCAATAATACTAATCATTGTGGATTCAATCAGAAATTGCATCATAATGCTGTTATAAGTTGCGCCAATCGCTTTTCTGATTCCAATTTCCCGCGTGCGTTCGGTTACTGACACCATCATAATATTCATAATGCCGATACCGCCGACAACCAGAGAAATTCCGGCGATTGAACCTAAAAGCAAAGTTATCATCGTCGTTGTCTCGTTCATCGTTTCCATTATGCTTGTCATATTTCTAACGTTGAAATCGTCTTCAGAACCTGCACGAATTTTATGACGTTGGCGCAAAAGTTTTTCAATATTTTCTTGCACTTCGTCCATTTTATCCGCGTTTGTAACTTGAATATTGATACTGCGAACATAAGTTATTCCCATCAATCTTTCCTGCGCCGTCGTCAATGGTATCAAAACAATATCGTCTTGATCCTGTCCCATTCCCGATTGTCCTTTACTCGCCAAAAGTCCGATAACGGTGTATGGCGCATTACCGACACGAATTTTTTTCCCGACAGGATTAACCGTGCCAAAAAGATTTGTAGCAACAGTTGTACCAATGACGGCAACGCGGCTTCTTACGTCTACATCGTGTTCACTGAAAAAAATTCCGCTCTGCATTGTCAAAGATTGAATCGCCACGTATTCCGGAATAACGCCATAAACTGATGTTTGCCAATTTTCGTGTCCTGCCACAACCTGATAACTGCCCTGCACAACCGGCGAAACGTAATCAATATTTTTAATTTTATTTTTTATCGCCGTCGCATCTTCAAATTTTAAAGTTTGCATT
>CAJOGS010000110.1:1240-2936 GCA_905234045.1 uncultured Selenomonadaceae bacterium
CCCGCCATTACCATTAAAGTATTTGAACCTAATTTTGAAATTGAATCAGTAACATTTTGTTTTACGCCCATGCCGACTGCGACAAGCGAAACAACAGACGCAACGCCGATTATTATTCCAAGCATCGTTAAAAGCGTCCGCAGTTTGTTTGCAATTAAACTCAACGCCGCCATTTTTAAAAGTTCGGTAAATAGCATTTTAATCCCTCAAATAATATCAATTTTTTCTGAAGTTTGCGCGGTGATAATATCTTTTGTAATTTTGCCGTCTTTAACTAAAATTTGTCTGTCTGCGTTTTGTGCAATGTCCGGCTCGTGCGTTACGATAATTACTGTTGAGCCGCTTGCATGTAAACTGCGGAAAATCTGCATAATTTCCAGCGTCGATTTTGTATCCAAATTGCCTGTCGGTTCATCTGCCAAAATTATTGCAGGTTTCATTGCTATCGCCCGCGCTATCGCCACGCGCTGTCTTTGTCCGCCTGAAAGTTCGCTCGGTAAATGTTCCGCCCTGTCTGCAAGGGAAACTTTTTCCAATGCCTCCATTGCTTTTTGGCGACGTTCGCTTTTTGAAAGTCCCGCGTAAACTGCAGGTAATTCTACATTTTCCAAACTCGTCAATTTCGGCAACAAATTAAATGTTTGATACACAAAGCCGATAGTTTTATTTCTGATTCCCGCCAATTCGTCATCTGAAAGGCGGCTGACTTCCTTTTCCAAAAGTTTATAACTGCCTTCGGTAGGTCTGTCCAAACAGCCCAAAATATTCATCAGTGTTGATTTGCCACTGCCTGAAGGTCCCATTAACGCCACAAATTCGCCGCTGTCAATTTTTAAATCGACGCCGTTTAACGCCGCCACAATTTCACTACCCATTTTGTAAAGTTTTTTTACGCCCGTGATTGTAACTACATTTGCCATAAAATCACCTCGCGCAGATTTTACCACAGTTATAAAATTTTTTCCCTAAAATTTAAACTTGCCTTTTTACAAAAAATCTTTTAAAATACATTCGTTTAATTTTGAAAAATTTTTAAAGGTGATTCAGATAAAGAAAGCCTGTGAACTCGTTTGAGTTTGCGGGCTTTTTAACATTCCAATAAAATTATTCGCGCAGGTTTTACCGCAAAAAAATTTGGAATAAAATATTTTACGTGGTATAATTCGGCGGCGAAAGGATTGGTTAAAATGTTTGGAATTGGAATGGGCGAATTTTTAATAATTTTGATAGTCGGCTTAATAGTTTTTGGTCCAAAAAATTTACCTGAAGTCGGCAAGACATTAGGCAAAGGTTTAAAAGAATTTCGCAAGGCACAGGCGGCACTTTCTGCCACGCTTGAAGAATCTGTTAATGAACCTGTCAAAAAAAATTCATCAGAAGTTAAAACTGCTGAAGAAAAAATTTCACTCGATGAAAAACTTGCGCCGGAATTTTCTCAAAATGCAACCGATAAATCATCTGACACGGCTAAACAAAATGCCGCCGTTTCAACCGAAAAAAAATCTGACACTGCGGAAAAAATCGTTGAAAAAGAAATTCCCGCGCCGCCGAAAGAACTTTACACAGGTACAGTTGACGAAAAAAAATCTGAAGAACCTGTACAAACAACGGTTGACGATTTAATTACTGCAGTTAAAGAAAATCCAATTTCAAATAAATCATCTGACACGGCTAAACAAAATGCCAAAGTTTTAAC
>CAJOGS010000110.1:2945-9162 GCA_905234045.1 uncultured Selenomonadaceae bacterium
CAAACAACGGTTGACGATTTAATTACTGCAGTTAGGGATTGTTGGTAAAGTAAAAAATTGTGAAAAGTTTGCAAGTTTAGGAAACGGCGGTCACGGACGACCGCCGCCGCAACTAAAGAGCACGCTTGCTTCGCAACCGCGCAGGGCGAGCAAAGAAAAAGTACATTTAAAAAATTAACAATATTTTAAAAACAGGCTATAGAAAATATTAATATTTAGTTTACCAACACGCCCTAAATAAAATCCAATTTCAAATAAAACTTCTGAAAAAATTTTCTGTCATTAAGGAGAAAACGGCTTGATAAAACTTTCAAATATTGAAAAAATTTACGATTCGCCCGCCGGCAAAGTCCACGCCCTCAAAGGTATAAATTTGGAAATTGCAAAAGGCGAAATTTACGGGATAATCGGCTTGAGCGGCGCGGGAAAATCTACGCTTGTTCGCTGTATCAATATGCTTGAACGCCCTACATCAGGCAAAGTTATTGTTGACGGGCAGGACATGACAAAATTAAATGATTCAGAACTGCGAAACGCCAGAAAAAATATCGGAATGATTTTTCAGCATTTCAATTTGTTGAGTTCGGCAACGGTTTATGAAAATATCGCCTTCCCGCTTAAACTTTCAAATGTTTCAAAAGATAAAATCGCAAAAAAAGTTAATCCGCTTTTAGAATTGGTCGGCTTGAAAGATAAAGCGAATCAATATCCCGCGCAATTATCCGGCGGACAAAAACAGCGCGTAGGAATTGCCCGCGCCCTTGCAAGCAATCCTAAAATTTTACTCTGTGACGAGGCTACAAGTGCACTTGATCCGCAAACTACAAAATCAATTCTGGATTTAATTTACACTATCAATAAAAATTTATCGCTGACAGTTATTGTAATTACGCACGAAATGCAAGTTATCAAGGAAATTTGCGACAAAGTTGCAGTTATTTCAAACGGCGTAATTGCAGAAAGCGGCAAAGTTTTAGACGTTTTCACAAATCCGCAACACGAAATTACAAAAGAATTTATCAGCGTTTTACTTTCAAACGAATTGCCCGCCGCCTTTCGCGGCAGTAAAATTTCACAAACTAAAACTGAAGGCAGTTTGCTTTTACTGCGATTAAATTTTCTCGGTGAAAGTGCTGACGATCCTGTCTTGGCGCAAATGATTAGAACTTGTCACGGCGTCGAATGTACAATGCTTTTCGGCAACCTTGATGAAATTCACGGCGTGCCTTTCGGGCGTTTTATAATCGGTTTAAGCGGCAGTGAAAACGCTGTACAAAGTGCGTTGGAATTTTTGGGCGGTAAAGATGTGCGCGTGGAGGTGATCGGCTATGTTCGCAGAAATTCTGCCGCTCTTGACTAAGGCACTCGGCGAAACAATTTACATGGTTGTAATTTCAATGGCGATAGCGTCAATAATCGGCGTACCTCTCGGCGTGTTGCTTTACACCACAGACAAAGGGCAAATTTTGGAATCGCCCGCACTAAATAAAATCGTCGGTTCAATCGTCAATGCAATTCGTTCGATACCGTTTATAATTTTAATGGTTGCAATAATTCCGTTCACAAGATTATTGGTCGGCAGTGCGATTGGAACAACTGCGGCGATAGTGCCGTTAGTCGTGGCGTCGATTCCATTCATCGGCAGGCAAGTTGAAACTTCATTAAAAGAAGTTCCCGCAGGATTGATTGAGGCGGCTCTGTCAATGGGCGCAACGCCTATGCAAATTATTTCAAAAGTTTTACTGCCTGAAGCTATGCCGTCAATCGTCGCGCAGTTGACGACGGTTATAATTGCGCTTGTCGGAGAATCTGCAATGGCGGGCGCAATAGGCGGCGGCGGTTTAGGCGATTTGGCTATAAGATACGGTTATCAACGTTTCAGACCTGAAGTAATGATTGCAACCGTCGTAGTGCTGATAGTTTTAGTGCAGTTGGTTCAATTTTTAGGAAATACTTTAGCAAAAAGGTTGAATAAAAAATGATAAAAATTTCAGTAATTCATACCGGCAAAGTTTATGTATCTCCCGCGTTGCCGTTCAAAGACGCCGTAAAAAATCCCAATCCCTTGCAACTTTCTTTAATTTCTTTGTACGGGCGCAGAAACAGAATTTGGTTGCCCGTGTCGGCTTATCTGATTGAACACCCGCAAGGCTTGTTGCTTTTTGATACAGGCTGGCATCGTGAAGTTTCACCAAATGGCGAATATGACAGAATCGCACAAGTTAAGCATATGGGCGTCGGACATTTTTTATTGAATCAGGCAATTTTGCCGAAAGGTGAAGCGTTGGTTGAACAACTTGCAGAGAAAAATATTTCGCCGAAAGATATTGACTGCGTGATAATGTCACATTTGCACACAGACCATGCAAGCGGCTTGAGGCAGCTTGTCGGCGCAAAAAAATTTCTCGTAAGCAAGGCTGAACTTGACGACACTAAAAAATTTCCAATTCGATATGTTTCTTCAATGTGGAATGGAATTAATTTTGAAACTTTCGATTTTGAGGAAACCGGCGAAGGTTCTGTCGGCAAAAGTTTCGATTTATTCGGCGACGGCTCAATAAAATTGATAAATATCCCGGGACATACAAGCGGACTGGTTGCCATGAAAATTTCTAACGGCGATAAATTTGTTTTACTTTTTTCAGATGGCGGTTATGCTGAAAAATCGTGGCGTGAAGAAATTCCGCCCGGTACTGCGCTTGATGAAAATTTGGCGTTGAAATCCTTGAAATGGATTGCTAAAGTTAGTAAAATGTCAAACTGTGTGGAATCTTTGGCGAATCACGATCAAAATATTGTTCCACACGAAATTATTATTTAATTGGAGGTTATCCGAATGAAAAAAAGTTTTTTTGCAATGCTTGGTCTTGCAGTCAGCTTAGTTTTTACAGGTTGCGGCGGCGGCGATAATCCTGTTGACGGCGGGCCCGGTTTAGGCACAAATCCTAACTCTAAAATAAAAGTTGGTGCAACTCCCGTACCGCATGCCGAACTTCTTGCAGAAATTAAATCTGATTTACAAGCCGAAGGAATTACTTTGGAAATTGTAGAGTTCAATGACTATGTACAGCCGAATATCGCCCTCAATGACAGAGAACTTGACGCAAACTTTTTCCAACATGAACCGTACCTTGATGATTTTATGAAAGAACATTCTGAAATGAAACTTAAAAATGCGGGCGGCGTTCATGTCGAGCCAATGGGAATTTATTCCTCAAAAATCAAAAAAATTGAAGACGTACCATTTGGCGGCAAAGTTTCAATTCCAAACGATCCTACCAACGGCGGACGCGCTTTGTTGCTCCTTGATAAAGCAGGTTTAATCACTCTGCGCGAAGGTGCAGATACGTCGGCAACTGTTCAAGATATTATCAGCAACAATAACAATTTGCAGATTCAAGAAATCGAAGCCGCGCAACTTCCGCGCACACTTGATGATGTTGACATTGCGGTTATCAATACCAACTTTGCAATGAACGCAAATTTAAATCCCGTCGATGACGCACTTTTCACAGAAGATAAAACTTCGCCGTATGTCAATATTATTGTCGTTCGTAACGGCGAAGAAAATCGCCCCGAAATTCAAGAACTTTTAAAAGCGTTACATTCTGAAAAAATTAAAAACTTCATTAAAGAAAAATATAAAGGCGCAATCGTTCCCGCGTTTTGATTTTAAAATTTTTTTCAATCTAAAAAGCCCGCCAATTCGACGGGCTTTTTTGTCAGCAATAACAACAGAATTTATTAAAAAAAATTTTTTAATTGTAAACCGAATTATTGACGGCGAATTAAAGGAATTTAAAATTTTGTATCGAAATTTGATAGAAAATGTTGTAATTTTGTTGAAATTTTTTTGGTAGGAGGTAACACCATGATTAAGTTGACAAAATTTAATTCAGATTCAAAGAAAGGCGAATTTATTCTCAACGCGGAACATATCCAAACTATTGAAGAAACGCCGGACACAGTTATTACTTTGACAAACGAAAAAAAACTTATTGTTGAAGAGCCAATGGAAGAAGTTGTGCGCCGCGTTATGAAATATCGCCGTGCATTGAATACCAGCCCCGTTCGTTGAACAACTGATTAAGTTTGGAGGATTATTAAATGGCTGATAAAGACAAAGAAAAAGACGCCGCCGCCGAAGCTTCGGAAGAAGGGGCTGAAGTTGCCGAGCCTAAGCAAAAATCGCCGATAATTCTAATCGCAGTTTTGGCTGTTTTAGGTTTGGCACTTGCCGCCGGTATTTCGGTTTTTGTTACAACAAAAATTATGGCAGACGCCAACGCCGGTCATGAAGACGAAGACGAAGACGGCAAACACGAACCGGGAATTTTCTTACAACTTGGCGACCCCAAAGACGGAATTTTAGTTAATGTCGGCGGACCTCGTGGCGGAAAATTTCTCAAAACTACTATAGTTCTTGAGATGAATCCAAATAAAAAATCCGTCATCAATGAAGAAACGCAACAATTCAACCCTGACGCCGAAATAAAAATTATGGACGTAACAACCCAATTTTTACGTTCCACAAAAATTGAAGACTTTGACGCCGAAAAGCAACCCGAACTGAAAAAACAACTCAAAGATGCAATTAACGCCGAATTTGGCGGTTCTTCCGCAGTCTTTGACGTTTACATTAAAAATTTCTTGTTGCAATAATTTTTTCTGCTGAAGAAAGAGAGGTGAGTAAAAATTGCCGGATGTATTAAGTCAGGCTGAAATAGACGCCCTGTTAAATGGCGTTATGAGTGGCGCGGTTGACGCCGAAGAAGCCAAAAAAGAAGCTGATACAAGGAAAATTAAAGTCTACGACTTTAAACGCCCTGATAAGTTTTCTAAAGACCAAATTCGTACTTTGTACATGTTGCATGAAAGTTTTGCGCGCCTTCTCAATACTTATCTCAGCACACATTTGAGAACGCTTGTTAATGTTGACGTTGCCTCAGTCGAACAGCTGACCTATCAAGAATTTGTGCAATCTGTGGCAAATCCAAGTTTTATAAGCGTTTTGGGCGTTCCACCGCTCAAGGGCAATATAATTTTGGAATTTGATACTGCAATAGCGTTTGCATATATCGACAGAGTTTTTGGCGGCGACGGCAATACCCAAATGAAAACGCGCGTACTTACCGAAATTGAAGACGCAGTTATGCGCCGTTTCGTTACTGCCGCAATGAATCACTTCAAAGACGCGTGGTCAAATGTTACGCCGATGAATCCATTTCTTGAAACTACTGAATCCAATCCGCAATTTATGCAAATCGTTACACCTTCAGAAATGGTTGTTATTATAACACTTCAAGTCAGAATCGGCGATGTTGAAGGAATTATGAATATTTGTATCCCGTACCTTGTACTTGAGCCAATTATGTCAAAATTGACAACAACTTTTTGGGTTGCGTCGTCAATTTCAAAAAGCGATTCTGAAAATCAAGTGGCAGTTATTCAATCAAAATTGGAAAAAACAGAAGTGGCATTCGTCGTGGAAGTCGGCGAAGTCCAAATTTCAATCAAAGAATTTCTGATGTTGGGATTCGGTGACGTACTGCAACTCAATTCAAAAGTAAAAGACGATCTGCCCTGTCGCGTAGGAACAAATGCAAAATTCTACTGCAGACCGGGAACATTTGGTAAAAAAATGGCGGTGCAAATAACGCGCGTCGTAAATCCGAAGGAGGACGAGAACGCTAATGTACAATGAATTATCACAAGAAGAAATTGACGCGCTTATGGCGGCAGCAGGAAGCGACGACGACGAGGAAGAAATTGAAGAAGAATTTAATCCCGACGAACCCGATGACGCCAATGGTATACTGTCAGATTTAGAAAAAGACGCGCTCGGCGAAATTGGCAATATTTCAATGGGAAGCGCGGCAACTTCACTTTCCGCACTTTTAGGACACAAAGTCAATATCACGACACCAACAGTTAAAATTGTCACAATGAAAATCATCAAGGACAGCTACCCGATGCCTTACTTGATGGTTGAGGTTACTTATACTGACGGAATTAACGGCAGTAATATTCTTGCAATTCAATCGACTGACGCCGCAATTATCGCTGATTTAATGATGGGCGGCGACGGACTCAACCCCAATCCCGAATTGGGCGAAATTCAAATGAGCGCGGTCGGCGAATCAATGAACCAAATGATGGGCGCGGTTGCTACAAGTCTTTCAACAATGTTCAGCCGCAAAATTGATATTTCGCCGCC
>CAJOGS010000111.1:0-685 GCA_905234045.1 uncultured Selenomonadaceae bacterium
GATGTGACCGCAGTATGCGCGGCTAGCGTTTTCTTGCAAAGGCGACGAGTAGGAGCGTTTGCTTACTTTCTTTTTCGCAATGCAAAAAGAAAGTACATTTTAAAAAAAATCTTAAAAAGAGTTTACCAACACGCACTATCACACTACCCCACTACTAAAAGCCGTTTTCAATCAGAAAATCTTTCGTCAACGCGGGCGCAGTTTTGAAATTTATCAGCCTGTCAACGTACTTTGCCAAAATGTCAGTCTCAATGTTTACGATACTGCCAACGCGCTTAAATTTAAAATTTGTAACTGCGCGAGTGTGCGGAATCATTGAAACGCTGAAATCATTTTCGCCCGCGTCAACAACAGTCAAGCTGATTCCGTCCAATGCAACCGAGCCTTTGGCGGCAATTTGTTTCAGCAAAAAATTTTCTGCAGAAATATTTATAAAAATTGCGTTGCCGTCCGTGCGAATGTTTGAAATTTTGCCCGTGCCGTCAATGTGTCCGCTTACAATGTGCCCGCCGAATCTTTCGCCGACTTTCATTGCGCGTTCAAGATTTACCGCACCGCCAATATTTATTTCTTCAAGTGAAGTTCGCCGCAAAGTTTCCGGCATTACGTCCGCCGCGTTTTCCCGCAGACTGCGCCCGGTTTTGCGGTAGGAGCGCAGCTTTGCGTCCGCCTCGTGCAGAAAGCC
>CAJOGS010000111.1:731-3622 GCA_905234045.1 uncultured Selenomonadaceae bacterium
AAATTTTTCAGCGTTCCGACTTCTTCAACTATCCCTGTAAACAATTTACCACCTCAATATTTTTTCAGTTCAATGCTGAACCATTGCGCCGCGCTGTCCCATTTCAAAATAATTTCGCCTTCAATTTCAGAATCGCCTTCCCAGTGCCAACGATGATAAGGAATAATAATTTTGTCGCCGTTGCAAATCGGCTTGTTGTAAATAACACTGCCGTCCATTTTGTAGCCGTCGTTGCCGTCGAAATAATTTTTGCTGATATTTTTGCTGTCGATATAATTAGCCCACGCGCCATTTTTCCGACCGATTATATTCAAATGCGAAGTGCAATACTGATGATAGAAAACATACAGCGTTAAATTTTCGTCGCTGTCAATTTTCAAAATATCCTTGAAAGACATATCAGACGCCAAAACATATTTGCCGCGCCCGCCCAATTTTATTGAGTGCAGATAATCATCAGCGTTGAAATCGTAGTCGCAGAAAAGCGCATCTTTGCCGTTGCCGAATTTTGCAACGCCTTTAGCGTAAGTTTTTAATTGCGTGCCGTCTTTAAAAAAATGTCCTTCTTCGACGTGAGCCGCGCCGCTGTTTTCGGTTGCGCCGGTAATTATAAAGCCGCTGTATGGAGATTGCACGGGAAAACCAATTTGCCCGATTTGTACCGGCTGTGAAAAATTCATTGCCGCCGCCGAATTTGAAATTATCAAAGTTGCAACCATTGTGCCTAAAAATTTTTTCATATCAATCACCCAAACTAAAAAACCGCCCAAAAAATTAAGGGCGGAAATTTTGAATACTAAATAAATCTCTTTGCCATCCGGACTTTAACCGTCGGTATCAGAATTTCGCCGAATCATGCCAAAAGGCTCGCGGACTTTACCGCCGGTGGAGAATTTCACTCCGCCCCAAGAGTTTTCGTTAATTTATTTCAGAAAAATTTAATTGTATCGCCGGGACGAAGTCGCGGAATCACAGACCCTTTAACGGCGATTTGACCCGGCATATTTGCGTTGCCGTTTACAACAACCGTGCAGTGTCCGCCGTCGCGCAGATTTGCATTGACAGTAGAGCCAACTTTTTCAATAGTAAAATCTGTATTGCCGACTTGCATTTTGTCGCCAACTGCAATATCTTCTTTCAGTTCTGAAACTGTGTGCTGTACGACCATATCAGCCAAATTCGGGCGAAGATTTTCATCCATTAAAATGAAACTTTTATTGCTGTACAAAAAAGTTCTTGCATCTTTGCCGACAGCCGTTATTTGTACTTCGTACTTAACCTCCACAACAATCAACCTCCTTAGTATTATGCTAATAATAGCATAATGTACAGAAATATGACAAGAAAAATTTTTTAAAAAATTTGAAATTATTTTGTAAAATTTTGGGGCTTAAACATACCATAATAGATTTATTGGAATCTGTATAAAAACTTTAATATGTGATAAAATGACAAAAATTTTATTTAGTTTAGAGGCTGTTGGTAAACTCTATTTTAGAATTTTTATATTTTTGTTAAATTTTTTTATTAAATTTACTTTTCATTGCCAGTGCATGTAGAAAAAATCAAATTTTACTGATGAATTTTATTTAAATGTACTTTCTTTTTTCCGAAGCAAGCCGCGCAAGTACCAAAGAAAAACTGCTTAAACGAATCCGCAAAGCTGCCCCTAGCCCTTAGCCCCTATACCGCCGCACTTTGCGGATTTAAAAAAAATTGTGGCTTTTGGAATTATTCAACACGCCCTAACAAGTCATAGCAAAAATAATTTTTGGAGGTAAATTTTATTGCACAATGAAAGATTTTTGGAAATTGTGAGATTTTGTATAGTCGGCGGGCTGTCGCTGATAGTAGATTGCGGCGTTTTGTACGCGCTGACAGATTTTTGCGGCGTTCACTATTTGTATTCGGCGGCAACGTCTTTTACAGTCTCGGTAATTTTTAATTATTGGCTCTGTGTCAAATACGTTTTCAAAAATGCCACGAAACAGACTAAAAAGCAGGCCACAATTTTTATAGGCTCCAGTGTCGTCGGTCTCGGCTTGAATCAAATTTGTATGTGGTTTTTTGTAGAAATTGTTTTGTTGCATTATATGGCGGCGAAACTTGGCGCAACGGTTATTGTTACGGCGTGGAATTACGTTATGAAAAGAAAAGCGGTTAGTAGCAGGTAGCGCGGTAGTGTGTTAGTGTGGTAGTGTTATAGTGTTATAGCTATCGCACTATCGAACTATCGAACTATCCAACTATCACACTATCGCACTATCAAACTATCCAACTATCGCACTATCCAACTATCGCACTATCCAACTATTCCACTATCACACTAAAAAAGTACTTGACATTAGGCGGCAAATAATATAATATACACACATTGCGGGGGCGTAGCTCAGCTGGGAGAGCGCTTGAATGGCATTCAAGAGGTCAGGGGTTCGATCCCCCTCGTCTCCACCACAGTTTGAAATTTATGTTCGCCGTTGTGCGAATTTGAACGAATATAAAAAAGATTCTCGGCGATTACCGAGTTTTTTTTTGCCTGTGTTGGAGGAATGAAATTTTGGAAGATAAACTCAAACTTTATGGATTCAATAATCTTACAAAATCTTTGAGCTTTAATATTTACGATATTTGTTACGCCAAAAGCCACCGCGAACAAAAAGATTATGTAGACTATATTGACGAACAATATAATTCCGAACGCTTGACGAATATTTTAACTAAAGTTACTGAAATGATCGGCGCAAGGATTTTAAATATTTCAACGCAGGATTACGATCCGCAAGGCGCAAGCGTCACAATTTTAATTGCCGAAGAGGCGGCGATTGCGGCGGGGCAAAAATTGCCGCGTGAAAAAAATGAAACTATTTTGGCGCATTTAGATAAAAGTCATG
>CAJOGS010000111.1:3758-14007 GCA_905234045.1 uncultured Selenomonadaceae bacterium
TTATCACTATGGATTATAGAGTCAGAGGCTTTACTCGTGATTTATCCGGCAAAAAAATTTTTATGGACAGTGAAATGACTTCCATACAGGAATTTGTAAAGCCGGAAATTTTAGACGCCTACGACGCAGTTGATATTAATATGTATCAAGCAAATTTATTTCATACTCGAATGTTGATTAAAGAATTGGATTTGCAAAATTATCTGTTCAATACTGACAGTTATGAAATTCCGCCAAAAACGCGCCTTGAAATTTCTTCAAATTTGCGCCGTGAAATGATTGAAATTTTCAGCGGCAAAAATATTTATTGAAAATGAACGAAAATTTTAAAAGAATCCAATGGGTAGACTTCGCAAAGGGAATTGCAATTATTCTTGTTGTCATGGCACATGTTATCACTAAAGAAACGCCATTAATAAATTTTATCTATACATTTCACATGCCGTTTTTCTTTGTAATGGCAGGCTACCTTTTGAATACGGAAAAATGGTCAAGGCGTTTTTCAGAATTTAAATCTAAGTGGAGCGGCGGTTAATTTTGCCGTATTTTGTTGGAAATTTTTCATTTTTTCCAATTTGGTTTATACTCTGCCACTGTTTGGGAATTTTTGCAATTTATGATTGGGCAGAACGTACGCCGCTAAGTGTGTTAATGGCAATTTTCATCGGCAACAATTACAATATCGGACTTTGGCTTATACTTTACCCGTTGTGGTTTTTGCCATGTCTATTTTTTGCAGAGTTAATTTTTCTGAAAGTCAGCAACCTCTTCGCAAAAAAAATTTACTCGTTTTACAGAGTAATTATCGTATTATCTGCCGCAGAATATATAATCGGAACTTATTTTTATTTTCAGTTGCCGCTTGGAATGGATATTTCGCTCGTGGCTCAACTTTTTTTATTAATCGGTTTTTTGATTAGAAAAAATGATTTCCTCCATAAAATTAATTTTAGTTCATTAGCGGTACTTTTGATATTATTCGGCGCGGCATTTTATTTCAACGGATCTATTTCAATGAACGCCCGAGATTATGGAAATATTTTTTTGTTTTACATTGGCGGAATTTCCGGCAGTCTGATTCTTATGAAAATATCTATGTTTTTTGCAGACTTCAGCAACAGAATTTTCGATTTTATAAAATATTGCGGAAAACAAAGTTTGGGAATTTTAATGTTTCATATTCCGGCAATTAATGTTGCATATAATTTAATGGCAACGGCTGATAAAAATATTGGCGAACTTAGACATTTGACGCCGGAATTTGATTTTGTGATAATAATTTTTAGTGTTATAGTTCCTGCATTGATTATAAAAAATTTTAAATACAAACCTATAATAAAATATTTTTGTGTATGAAATTGGCGAGGTGGTAATGTTGGGACTTGAATATTTAAATCAGGAGCGCGCGCCGATATTGGAGGCGTTGAAAAAAATGAAGGCGGCGCGGCTTGTGCCGTTCGACGTACCGGGACACAAACGCGGGCGCGGTAACAAAGAACTTGTAGAATTTTTGGGGCAAGATTGTTTAGACGTCGATGTTAATTCAATGAAAATGCTGGATAATCTGTGCCATCCCGTTTCAGTGATACGAGATGCGGAAAAATTGGCGGCGGAAGCGTTCGGCGCGACGAACAGTTTTTTAATGGTCGGCGGAACTACTTCATCAGTGCAAGCAATGGTTTTATCTACGGTAAAACCGGGCGAAAAAATAATTTTGCCGCGCAATGTTCACAGGAGCGCAATTAACGCGCTTATTTTGAGCGGTGCGACGCCGATTTATATAAATCCTCAAGTTGATGAACGGCTTGGAATTTCACTTGGAATGAAAACCGCCGAAGTTATCGACGCAATGAAAAAAAATCCGGACGCTAAGGCGGTACTTGTCAACAATCCGACATATTACGGCATTTGTTCAGATATTGAGACATTGACGAAGGCGGCGCACGCGCACGGAATGAAACTTTTGGCGGACGAGGCGCACGGCACGCAATTATATTTCAGTTCAAAGTTGCCGAAATCTGCAATGAGCGTCGGCGCAGATATGGCGGCGGTTTCAGTTCATAAAAGCGGCGGTTCACTGACTCAATCTTCTATACTGCTGACGGGCGAAAATATCAATACCGGCTACGTCCACCAAATTATAAATCTGACACAATCTACAAGCGCGTCATATTTACTGATGAGCAGTCTGGATATTTCGCGCAGAAATTTAGCGTTACACGGCGAAGAAATTTTTGACGGCGTTATTGAGCTGACAGAATACGCCCGCAATGAAATAAATTCTTTGGGCGGCTATTACGCCTATGGCGCGGAAATGATTAACGGCGATTCGGTTTTTGATTTCGACACTACGAAACTTTCAATTTGCACACTTGCCATTGGATTGGCGGGAATTGAAGTTTATGATATTCTGCGCGATGAATACGATATACAAATGGAATTGGGCGACATTGCAAATATTTTGGCGTATATTTCGATTGGCGACAGAAAAAAAGATATTGAGCGGCTTGTATCGGCGTTGGCGGACATTAAGCGCAATTATCGCAAAGACCCTTCAAAGTTGCTGAAACTTGAATATATTGATCCGATAGTTGACGCCACGCCGAAAGAGGCTTTTTACGCAAATAAAAAGTCTCTGCCGCTTGAAGAAACTGTCGGCGAAACTGCCGCAGAATTTGTAATGTGTTATCCGCCGGGTATTCCCGTACTTGCGCCGGGCGAACGTGTAACGAAAGAAATTTTAGATTATATCCGTTACGCCAAACGAAAAGGTTGTCAAATTACAGGACCTGAAGATATGAGCATTGAACATTTACAAGTTATTAGGGACTAAGGACTGGGGACTAGGGACTATTTGTAAACTAGATTTTAGACTGTTTGTTAAATTTTTTTAATTAAATTTACTTTTATTTAAAAAAGAAAAGTAACAAAAGATATTCCTGCATTGTACTTTATCAGCAGACACTAGGGAAAAAATCCCTAATCTTTAGTCCTTAACCCTTAGCCCTTAAATGAGCGACCGAAGGGAGCGAATGAATTGGAACTTTGGTTTACTGAACAACACACGCCAAATGTTAAATTTTCGATAAAAGTTGACAAGCAATTATTTAGCGAAGTCAGCGAATTTCAGCGCGTAGATATTTTTGACTCGGCTGAATTTGGAAGAATTTTAGTTTTAGACGGGCGCGTACAAATTACCGAGAAAGACGAATTTATTTATCACGAAATGATAACGCACGTGCCAATGTGCGTAAATCCTGCGATAAAAAAAGTTTTAATCGTAGGCGGCGGCGACGGCGGAACGGCACGGGAACTTTTGAAATATGACACGATTGAAAAAATTGATTTGATTGAAATTGACGCGGTAGTTGTGGAGGCTTGCAAAAAATTTATTCCGCAAACTGCAGGCTGTCTTGATAATCCGCGTGTAAATGTTTTTTTTGAAGACGGCTTGAAATTTATTCGGCGCGTAGAAGATGAATACGATTTAATAATTGTCGATTCAACAGACCCGTTTGGACCCGGCGAAGGACTTTTTACAAAAGAATTTTACGGCAACTGCAGCCACGCCTTACACGCGGACGGCATTTTAGTTAATCAGCACGAAAACCCATATTATCAGCGTGACGCGGTGGCAATGCAACGCGCTCATAAACGTATTATAAGTTCGTTTTTAATCAGCCGCGTTTATCAGTGCCACATTCCGACTTATCCTTCAGGACATTGGCTTTTCGGTTTTGCATCAAAAAAATTTCACCCTGTAGAAGGCGTAGATTTTCGCCGCTGGAAAAATTTAAATCTGCAGACAAAATATTACAATACTAAATTGCATCGCGGCGCGTTTTATCTTCCTACTTATGTTGAAAAACTTTTGCTTGAAGTCGAAGATAAATAGTGTGGTAGTTGGATAGTGTTATAGTGTGATAGTTGGATAGTAAATTACTAGGGCGTTTTGATAAATTATTTGAACTTCAAAACTGCAGATGATTAGCGAATTAAAATTTACAGACTAAGCACGAAGAACTAAGATGCCGCGCAGGACGCGCGAGCAAATGCTCGTACTCCTCACATTTGCAGGGCGGTGCGTTTTTTTCGAGGACGAAAAAACAGCACCGCTTTCTTTTTGGTACTTTTTCTTTAGAGCAGCAAAGAAAAAGTACGTTAAATTAGAAAAAAATTAACATTTAAAAATCGAATTAATCAACACGTCCTACCTACTAACGATCTACCTGTTGCAAAAATCGAATTAATCAACACGTCCTACCTACTAACGATCTACCTGTTGCCTTTTTTGGAGGAATTTTAATGACTAGAAATATTGAAACATTTTTAGGTTGTGATTCTGAATACGATGAATCAAAAATTGTGATATTTGGTGCGCCGTTCGATTCAACCACTTCCTACAGACCCGGCACGCGCTTTGCAAGTCGTACAATGCGCGCCGAATCTTACGGGCTTGAAACTTACAGCCCCTACCAAAATTTAGACGTTACCGACTACAAAATTTTTGACGGCGGCGACCTTGAGCTTTGTTTTGGCGATACTAATTTGGCGTTGGACGACATTAAAAATTTCGCTCAAAAAATTTTCGCTGATGAAAAAATTCCCGTGATGATTGGCGGCGAACACCTTGTAACTTTGGGACTGTTCAAGGCTGCGGCTGAAAAATTTCAAAATATACACGTGATTCATTTCGACGCACATACAGATCTGCGCGATGATTATTTAGGTGCGAAACTTTCACATGCAACGGTTATCAGGCGCGTTTATGATATTGTCGGCGACGGGAAAATTTTTCAGTTCGGTATTCGCAGCGGCGACCGTCCCGAATTTGAATTTGCAGAAAAACATACCCGCTTACAAAAATTTAACTTCGGCGGACTTGAAAAAGTCATTGCCGAAGTTGCAGATGAACCTATTTATTTGACGATAGATTTGGACGTTTTAGACCCTTCGGTTTTTCCCGGTACGGGAACGCCGGAGGCGGGCGGCGTAACTTTCATTGAACTTTTAAACGCCGCGTTAAACGTCATTAAAAATTGTAATGTCGTTGCAGTAGATTTGGTTGAACTTTCGCCGCCGTACGACCCAAGCGGCATTTCAACTGCAACTGCTTTAAAAATTCTGCGCGAAATTATTTTGGCATTGTCTTTGTAGTGTGTTAGTTGTGTAGTGTTATAGTGGTATAGTAATTGCTATCAAACTATAACACTATCCCACTATCCCACTACCGCACTACTTCGCCTCCAGCTCCGCAATTTTTTGTTGGAGCTGATTTTTTTCTTGTACAGTTTGTTGAAGTAAACATTTTTGATAACCGTTCATTGCAAAGAAATATGATGCGAACGATAAAACATCTTTTGGAAATTTATCCGCCATTTCACGATTAAACAACAGCATTACCGCAAACGGCGACAATTTATCACGCAAATAAAGCGCGTTTGCAAAAATATTCATTCTTTCTTGAATGTGCCAATCAAACATCATAAATTTGTACTGAGGATTTTGTTGGAAAAATTCAATTTTATCCATAAATTTATCTAAAACAGTAACAATTTTCAGAAGCGTTTGAATAATATACGCCGGAGTTTTGGAAATGTGCGAAAGCGAATCCTTTCTAATGCGATAGTAATAGAAAATATTTGGAACGCGCACATAATTTTTAGCCAAAACAATGCATTGAAAAACAAAAACCATATCTTCCCAAACATCGCTCGACGGAAATTGAATTTTATTTTTAATCAGAAAATCTCGGCGAATCAGTTTATTGCAACCCCACCATACAAAGCCGTAGTTAATAAATTTTTTAACGCGCTCGGCAATATCGTAAGGCTCAACTGTAGGTTCATCTACAAAATCTGTGCGCTGAAAAGTATCTTTAATAAAATTGTCTTCGCCGTCATTGAAATAAAAATAATGCGAACAGTGAATAACTTCGGCGTCAGTTTCCTCTGCAACTTTCAAAAGTTCCTCAATCGCAGTATTTTTTATATAGTCATCGCTGTCAAGGAAAGTTAAATATTTTCCACGCGCCATTTGAATACCGGTATTTTTGGGAATTGCCGAAGAGCCGGTATTTTTCGACAGAGTTTTTATTTTTAATCTGCCTTCAAATTTATCAGCAAATTTTTTAGCTTCGTCAACTGAATTATCTGTACTGCAATCATTGACAATGATAATATCAAAATCTTGAGAAGTTTGATCCGCCAAACTTTGGAGACATTCCCCGATATATTTTTCGGCGTTGTACATTGGAATTATAACGGTAACTGCAGGAACTGCCTGAATATTTTTTGCCATAATAATCTCCTATCTTTCTTTGTAAGTATCGCCGCCGCGTGTCGGTGCGTCATCATAATAATCATCGTGCGACGGAACTTTTATATTTTCAACAGGGGGAGAATAATCCGAATAAGTTGGGCGACTCGGTTTATATCGTTCGTCGTCATAGCTTGAATAATTTGAGGATGTATTTTCTTCGTAATTTGAATTACGGGAAGTTGTATCTTCGTAGCTTGAATTTTTGGAACTTGAAGAGCTTGTATCTTCGTAGGTTGAATTTCTTGAATTCGTATCTTCATAGCTTGAAGTTTTGGAATTTTTATCTTCATCGTAAGTTGAACGCTTTGAATTTGTATCTTTGCCATAATCATAATTTGAGCGTTCAGAATTTATATCGCTGTCATAACGCCTTGAACTTGTATCGCTGTCGTAACTTGAACGCCTTGAATTTGTATATTCTTCGTAACTTGAACGGCTTGAATTTCTTACACTGTCCGGAATTGATTCGCTGTACTCGTTGGCAATTTTTTTGACGCGGCTTTTTAATCTGGAATCGACATTGACGCCTAAACCGGTTGCCATTGCATATTGCAATTCTTCAATATCCGGAATCCAATAACTGACTTCATCAATGTAAAGAGGATAACCGGGCACCATGTCAGTTTCAAGCCCGTTTTCTTTGGCGGACTTCAAAGAACCTGCAAGTTCCAAAAGTTGGCGTGTCGTCATATCTGTATCAATCGCATCTATAACTTCGCGCAGGACTGCAGGTATACGCGGAATAAATGCCGGCGACATAATTTTTTCCATGCAAGCCGACATAAATTTCTGCTGACGTTTAATTCTGCCGATATCGCCTTCAGAATCACGATAACGCACATATGTTACAGCTGTTTGTCCGTCCATATGTTGCACGCCGGGATAAAGATTTATAACTAAGCCGCCGTTATCGTCCCAAGGGTCTTCGTACCTCATACGCTTTTCAACGTCAATATCAATCCCGCCAATGGCGTCGATAATTTTTACAAAACTGCTGACATCAATAATAATGTAATGGTCAATGTTAATGCCGAGAAAATTTTCAACTGTCCGCTCTGCCAAAGGTTCGCCGCCATATGCAAATGCCGCATTAATTTTGTCGTAACCGTAGCCGTAAATTCTGACGCGCGTATCACGCGGCACAGAAAGTAAAGACGCACTGTCCATTTTCGGATCAATCGTTGCAATCATCATTGTATCAGAGCGTCCCGCGTCATCGTGGCGAACATCAACGCCCATTATTAAAATTGTAGTCTTATCTTTTGCCTTGATTAATTCTGCGTCGAAATTCATTCTGTCCAGTTGTTGGATCGGGTCTTTTTTCATATCCAAATCGAATAAACCTGAAGATGCCAATAATGCACCTGCGGCGGCTGATGCCAAAAAACATAAAATTAAAATTACTGCGGGCCAAATTCGGCGTTTATGTTTTTCTTGGCGCGGATTGTTTTCATTTTCCAAAGCAGTCTCTCCCTGTGTTAGATCGATAATTGATAAATCGACAGTAAAGGTTGACAAAGGCGTTTTTTACTTTCGATTAATAAATTTTATATGCAATTATTTTTTTATGCATGCTTAGTGCGTGTTGGTAAAATCTTTTTTAGATTTTTTTAAAATGTACTTTGTTTTAGCATTGCGAAAATAGCTGATAGCTTATAGCTAACAGCTACCCGCTAAAAAGCGCGCACTTAGTTTAACGCTCTAAGTCTACTTTTTCAGTACTTTTCCAACAGCCACTAGTAAATTTTATATGCAATTATTTTTTTATGCAAGCCTCAAGCGCAGATTTATTTTTATTTATAATTTTGTCGGTAGTATTGACTTCGGCGGCGCGGCGAATTTCTTTCAAGGCGTCATTATATTTTTTTTGGCGGAAATAGGCAAGTGCAATTTGATTGTGTGCGTCAAAAAATCTGTCCTCAATTTTTAAAACGTGGCGAAAATCTTCAATGGCTTTTTTGTAATTTTTTTGTTGCAGATACAAATTTCCGCGATTGTAATAGCCGAGTTCGGAATTTGGCTGAAGTTGCAAATATTTATTGTAAGTTTTAATTGCGTCTTTATGGCGTTTTAATTTTTCCTGAGTAAGTGCCAAATTGAAAATTGCCTCTGACAAATTCGGCTGAATTGATATTGCAGTTTCAAAATCTGCTTTAGCCGCCCAATAATCTTTTCGTGCGTAATAAACCAAGCCGCGATAAATGAAAAGTTCAGCTTCGATTGGAGCATTTTCAATTTGTGAATTTGCGTCAAGTCGTGCGTTTGCATATGCAAGGGAGGCATCGCTTTCATCGGGAATTTGAGCCTGTTGCCACAAATTCAAAATATCCTGACCGTACTGTTTGCCGGGAACTGCCCAAACGCCGTTTAAACCTGTCCAATGTTGAATTTTGCCGAAAATTTGCGGACGAAATTTTTTAATTAAATCATAACGCGGATCTACGATTGCGACTTTGGGCGGGCGTTTAGTTGCATAAGACAACAAATGCTGAATGTGCGCCCGTACTCCAATTTGTGGCGTTGAAAAAAACGCGCCTTTGACGCCGCCGCCTGTTGTACCTAAGCCGCAATAATTATTTTGTTCGGGTACAACGTCGCCGCCATAATTCCATGTGCCGGTTTCTTTTATCGCCTGACAAATTGCAATGTCCGGGCGAATACCTTCAAGTTCTGCCTCTTCGTAGTAGTATTTGACAAGCTCCTCGACAGTGCAATTAATTTTTGGATTGGCGTTGCGCTTTTTAATAAAATTTACCATTTGCCCTTGATTGGCTACGGCGTCGCCAAAAATTGTAACTTCTTCCGGCGTTTCGCTAATGTAGGAAAGCGGCGTATCTTTTGCGCCCGCATCGATAAATTCTGTAGTTTTCAAAAGTTTTTTATCAAATTTGATTTTTTCGGTTTTAACTTTAGCCGCCGATGTGCAACCGACGGTAAAAAAAATTAACATTACCGCCAAACATAAACTAAAAATTTTTTTCATGGTAACCTCCAATTAGTTAATTAGATTGTCAGATGTTCAGATTATTAGATTGTCAGATTGTCAGATCGTCAGATGGTCAGATTGCCAGTACTAACAATCTAACCATCTAACCATCTATCCATCTATCCATCTAATCATCTAGCCATCTGATAATCTATTCATCTATTTTAAAATTTTTTACAGGAAAAATTTTCTGCACATAGAATTTACAAAAATAAAATTCCAATTCAAGGGGGAATCACGATGAAAATCGCAATGGCGAATGACCACGCCGGTACAAAACTCAAAAACGAAATTAAATCATACCTTGAAAGTCAAGGACACGAAGTTAAAGACTTCGGCACTTATGACGAGGAAGGTTGCGATTTGTCAGATTTTGTATATCCCGCCGCGCTTGCGGTTGCTAAGGGCGAATGTGAACGCGGTATTTTCGTTGACGGCGTTGGTTACGGCTCCGCCTTAATCGCCAATAAAATTTATGGAATTTATGCGGCAGTTTGTCAAGATCCATTCTGCGCCCAACTTTCACGCGAACACACTGATTCCAACGTACTCTGCATTGGCGGGAAAATTATCGGCAGTGCAATCGCTATGGAAATTGTAAAAACCTGGATGAGTACCGACGCTTTGACGGCTGAAAAATATCGCCGCCGCGTTCAAAAAGTTGCTGACATTAACAACAAACATTGCGTACCCGTAAAATAAATTTTATCAGAATATTTTTTTGTGTCAATTAAGATAAAGAAAAAGCCCGCTTGAAGGCGGGTCTTTTTTTATTTTTTAACAAAAGTTTTTTTGTTAGGGCGTGTTAAATACGTCAGAAAAATTTTTCAAAAAATCCGCAAAGTGCGGACAGTTTGTAGTGTGGTAGTTAGATAGTGTGATAGTTTGATAGTTTTTACTACCGAACTATCACACTACCACACTATCAAACTACTAAACGGC
>CAJOGS010000112.1 GCA_905234045.1 uncultured Selenomonadaceae bacterium
ATTTCGCCGCCAATAGTTACTTATATTGATTTAGGCAAAGACGATATTGTTACAGCAATGGCAAAAAGCACTGAAAAAGTTGCTTGCATTTCATTCAGAATGGAAGTCGAAGGACTTATCGACAGTGAAATTATGCAACTTTTACCGTTGCCGGTTGCTCAAGAATTGGTTGGAGCATTAATGGGAACTTCAATGGGCGGCGATTCCGCGCCTGCTCCTGAACCTGCTCCCGCTCCCGCGCCCGCGCCCGCGCCGGAACCCGTGCAAGCTGCGCCCCCTCCGCCACCTCAACAAGCAGCAGCTCCGCCGCCACCTCAACAAGCAGCAGCTCCGCCGCCCCCGCCGCCGCAACAACCAATGCAACCCCCGCCACAACAACAATACGCCCCCCCGCCACAGCAGGATTATTCTCAGCAACAATATGCGCCGCCGCCTCAGGGCTATCCGCCACCACCGCCTCAAGGCTATCCGCCGCCTAATTATGGCTACCCGCCTCAAGGCTATCCGCAACCGACTTATCCTCAACAAACAAATATTGTTACAAATATGCCTGTTGCGCCCGCGCAATTCACACCACTTTCAACCGAACCTATACAAGTTAATGACGCAAATATCGGCTTGATTTTAGATGTTCCTCTTCAAATTACCGTTGAATTGGGACGTACCAAAAAATCTATTAAAGAAATTCTTGAACTTGCCAACGGCTCAATCGTCGAACTTGACAAACTTGCCGGCGAACCCGTAGAAATTCAAGTAAACGGTCACTATTTGGCAAAAGGCGAAGTCGTCGTTATTGATGAAAATTTCGGCGTAAGAATTACCGAAATTGCAAGCCCTGCCGAACGTGCAAAACAGCTTAAGTAGTTTTTAAAATCGTCGATAATCTAAGTAAGCCAAAAATATCTTGCCGTTTTTGGTTGTATAGGTTATAATGCTATGGAATGTTTCAAAAGAAAATTACGGCGAAATTTTTATCCAGAATTTCTGTCGCGTATATTTTTATGAGGAGAGATGAATTATGGCAATAAAAGTGTTGGTCGTTGATGATGCAGCATTTATGAGAATGATGGTTAGAGACATTCTGTCCAAAAATGGATATGAAGTCGTTGGCGAAGCAGAAAACGGAATGAAAGCCGTTGAGAAATATCAAGAACTTCACCCCGATTTGACTACTATGGATATTACAATGCCTGAAATGGACGGTATTTCCGCTGTTAAGGCTATCAGAAAAATCGACCCGAACGCAAAAATTATCATGTGTTCCGCTATGGGTCAACAAGCAATGGTTATTGAAGCAATTCAAGCCGGCGCACGTGACTTTATCGTTAAACCGTTTCAGGCTGATCGCGTACTTGAGGCGGTTCGTAAAGCTGTCGGCTGATGAACCGGCTTTTCAAAAAAATTTTGCCTGTTATAATCGCGCTGTTTGGCGTAATGTTGGCACTGGATTTCGGGACTGCAGAGGCTGTCGGATACCTTTCCGGTTACGAAGAAGTTGAACCAAAACCTACTGCAGTCTCGTGGTGGTCAACACTGGCGTATCTTTTAAGTTTAGTTGCAGTTTTCGCCGTTGTTGTTGTTATGGCGTACTTCACGGCTAAATTTATTGGCAGTCGTTTCAATGCGCGTATGGCGACAGGCGGCGGCAGAATCCTTGAAAATTTGCCGCTGGCACCAAATCGCTCTGTCTGCATAGTTGAAATCGCCGGCAGAGTATTTTTGTTAGGTGTAGGCGAAAATGTTTCACTCCTTGCCGAAATTACCGATGATTCAACTGTTGAAAACCTGCGCGAACGTAACAAAGAAATGTTTTCGCAAGAATTCGGCTCTTTCTCTGATTTAGTTCAAAAAATCCCGCCAATTTTCAAGAAAAAATAATTGCGGCAAATATTTTGACAAAGATAAAATCTGACAGCGAATTTTTTTTATTTGCTGATATTTTTTTAGGGGCTGTTGGTAAAATATTTTGGAATTTTTATTTTAAAAATTTTTTTCTTATTTAAAGTACTTTTTCTTTGTCTTGTCAAAGAAAAAGTACCAAAAAGAAAGACGCTCTGCCAGCAAACGCTCCTACTCGTCGCCTTTGCAAGGTTTTTCGCGTTGTGCGAGGTAAAAATTCCAACCGTTCAGCCGCGTCCCACCTTTTACACAGAGTTTAATCACAGACAAAAACAGAGACGGGCTGGGGCGCGGGTATACCTAATAAAAGACATTTGCTAAAGGTTAAGAAATTCCAACTTGCTAATTTTTTTACTTTCTGTTTTTAACACGCCCTAATTTGTAGAATTTTTTTGACTTGCAATTTTAAGAAAAAGTGATATTGCCCAATGACAAAATTTAATTACGCGCTGATAATAGCCGTCGGAATATTGGCGGCGTTCACAAATGTTGCAGACGCCGCGCCGTTAATTCCAAGCATTAACGTTGATATCGGCAATGCCGAAAATCCTCAAGACGTTTCCTCGACGCTCCAAGTTATCGGTCTTTTGACGATTTTAACCATTGCGCCGGGTATTCTTATTATGACAACTTCATTTGTAAGAATTGTTGTTGTCATTGGATTTTTGCGCAACGCTTTAGCAACTCAAAACGTGCCGCCCAACCAAGTTATTTTGGGATTGGCTATGTTTATGACGTTTTATATAATGTCTCCGTATTGGAGCGCGGCTAACGAAAATGGAATACAACCATATTTGGCGGGCGAAATTTCGCAGGAAGAAGCCATAACAAAAACCATTGAGCCGATTAGAGAATTTATGTTTAAGCAAACACGCGAATCTGATTTGGCACTTTTTGTAAATTTGTCAGACGCCGAACGTCCCGAAAGTCAAGAAGAAGTTTCGACGTTCGTATTAATTCCCGCGTTTATGATTAGCGAACTGAAAACCGGTTTTCAAATTGGTTTTATGCTTTACGTGCCGTTCATTGTCATTGATATGATTGTTGCAACAACGCTTATGTCAATGGGTATGATGATGTTACCGCCGGTTATGATTTCGATGCCGTTCAAAATTCTGCTTTTCGTTATGATTGACGGTTGGCACTTGCTGATTGATTCTCTAATTATTAGTTTCAGGTGATTAAAAATGTCGGGAGATTTGGTAATTCAACTCGGGCAAGAGGCGTTAATGATTGTACTGATTGTTTGCGCGCCAATGTTGGGGCTCGGCTTAACCGTCGGTTTAATGGTCAGCGTTTTTCAGGCTACTACTTCAATTCAGGAACAAACTTTGGCGTTCATACCGAAAATTATTGCCGTATTCGTGGCAATTTTAATTTTTGGTCCCTGGATGCTTAGTGTTATGATTGAATTTTTTGTTGATATTTTTCAAAATTTACCTTCACGAATAGGATAAAAAACTTTGACGGAAATAGATTTTTACGATATTTTTCAGGGACAAATTGCGGCGTTTCTGCTTGTCCTTGCGCGTACAAGCGGCATTTTTTTAATTGCGCCGTTTTTCGGCAGTATGAATATTCCCGTACAAATTCGCGCAGCTGTTGCAATTATTATGGCGTGGGTTACTTTTCCCGTCATTGTCGAAAAAACTGCCGTAACTGCGCCTGAAAGTATTTTAATGTTCGGCGGTACGGTTGTACAAGAAATTTTTATCGGCTGGCTGATTGGTTTTATTGCCTTCGTTGCCTTCGCCGCTATAAATATGGCCGGAAAAATTATGGATATGCAAGTTGGTTTTTCCGTCGCACAGGTCATGGATCCGACTTCCGGTCAGCAATCTCCGCTTATCGGAAGTTTTCTTTATAATTTGGCGATTATTTATTTTTTGGTTGTCAACGGACACCACATTTTAATTTCCGCGCTCTTTGAAAGTTTCAACAGAATCCCGCTTGACGGTATGGTTTGGAATGCGGCTTTAGCTGATTTCATCGGCGATATTACCGCCGGTGTTTTCCTCGTCGGTATGAAAATCGCAATGCCGGTTACTTTTTCTATTTTGCTTGTAAATGTCGGAATGGGAATTTTGGCGCGTACAATGCCGCAGATGAATATTTTTGTTATTGGTATTCCGCTCCATTTGACTATCGGCTCTTTTATGCTGATGATGTTACTGCCGTTTTTCATTCTGTTTTTGGATTCTATGTTTGAAAGTATGTACTCAAATATTATAAACGCGCTCAAACTCATTAGTAGTGGGGTAGTGTTATAGTGGGATAGCAATTTACTACCACACTACCGCACTACCACACTATCACACTACAACGGACGTGATACAAATGATATTCCCTGATGAATCAGAAAAAATTTACAACGCCCTGCAATTCGATTTACAGTTATTTGCAGAAGGCGGAGACAAAACTGAAGAACCTACCGACAAAAAACGCCGTGACGCTCGCAAAAAAGGGCAAGTCGCTCGAAGTCAAGAATTAAACGCGGCTTTTGTTTTGCTTGCAGGTTTTTTTGTCATTAAACTTTTCAAAGTCAGGGGTAAGCAAATCATTAACACCCTTGATAAACTTAAGCATATCGCCATGGCTTATGCTACCTGTACCTTTATTTGAGAACTTTGACTGGACTATCCATAATTTATAGGAAGGTTTATCGAAAAATACGGCATCAATACCATTATCGTCAAAGCCATCTGTCACACTACTTGCAGCTTCATCAGCCGTACATTGTGCCAACACCATTAGACTGAACGCTGCCAGCGATCTTGAATAAACAGCAGCATCCTTATCTGCCAGACTTTTACCAATTAAATCTGACGCATCTATCAGACCACATACATGGTCATCTAAATACTTCTTTATTCGTCTTATATGTATTTCGCTCATATTTTATATAATATTTTTAGTTGGGCACTCCAATTTATTTCAGATATATCATGCGGCCAGACTGGCAGGCGGTACGGCTGTGTAGAGGACTGCACCAACCTGCCGTCATCAAAAGCCACGAACTTCTCGTAAAGATTCGTTGGCTCTTTGCCACAAATTCTATTTATTCTGGCGCTTCCACCAAGTCAAAAGTATTTACTTCAAATATTCTATCCACTTTACTTCTATTGCAAGTCTTACAGGTTGGTGTGATATACTGCTTACCGCCTTTCCCGACAATGACAACATGCGCACCATCAAAATCAGCGACATTTATAGTCTTACCACAAGAAGGACATTTACACGTTTTCTTGGACAAATCAACAGTAGCATACTTGCTCTTATGATCCTTCCAATACTGAATCATACTCTCATCTGCTTCTGTATTTACGGCATTTTTGACTCTATTATAAAAGAGCTTCGGTTTCTTATTAATATCACCTGTTGCAATAAGAAGAGAATAACGCTCGACCTTACCATTAGAGTCTTGAGGATACTCTTTTCCGTCCATATCTCTCACGAGATATAGCTTATCCTCCTCAAATATAGAAGTAAGTACAATTGGCGACGAGGTTAATTCCCTATTTATTTTGTTGTATTTCTGCTTGTATGTTTCATATTGCTCTGCGGTCAACAGCGCAACATTCTGCAATTTTTCGCCTCCAGAGAAAGTATATTTGAAATGCTCACCTCTGACACATGTTGATAGTTCGAAGTATTTATGAGTTATTTTGTCTGCCATATTTATTGAAGCTAATGATTAAAATCTGTTCTGGCTTCTTTTACCTTCCTTTTAAGCCATTGATATTTCAATCTCACCTCCTCCTTGGATGAACGAAGTCCTTTCTCCACTAATTCGTCCAACACTTTTAGGTGTCCTTCCTGATTGAGCTCAAAATTATATATTGGTGAGGGCTGGACATAGTCAAGATAGCACCATCCGTCAGTATCGGTTTTGAAGATATTATTCTGTTCCGGCACTTCGGATAAATGAAGATGGTTCTTGATATAGTCCTCTACATCCGCCTCTATCTGTTCTTTTAGTTCCTTTTCAATTATGATTCGTGGATAAATGGCATCCTTGGATTCCAGATGATAGGCCTTGACCATAGCAGGACCAACAACCATTGTGCGGTCATGTATCAACTGGCCACGGGCAATGCCACCACGAACAAGAATGTCATAGCTATCTACCAATTCCATCACTCCCAATAGCAGTTGCATCAACATCTCAAAGCTATCTGTTGATTCAGCTAGAGAGCTAATCACTATGCTATCACTGAACTGGGTAAAAGCAAACGAGGAATAGTAACCGTCTGCCTCCCATTCCCATATTCTATGATACAGGCTACTCAATGCACTGG
>CAJOGS010000113.1 GCA_905234045.1 uncultured Selenomonadaceae bacterium
AATCACAACCTGCGCGAACGCCTGTACAGAGAATATCGCCGACAATTTCTCAAACACCGACTAAAAATTTTGCAACGGTTTTGGAACAATCAATGTCAGAACCTGCGCCAAAAAAATCTGAATACATTGCAAAAAGAACTTCGGAACTTCCGGCAATGGGCGCAGATTTTGAAACTGAAACAGATAACGCCGCCGACTCTTCGGCAGTTCGTGAAATGTTGGCGGCAGGTATGACAGTCGAAGAAATTGCACGAGAAACAGGAATGGGGCGCGGCGCAATTTTACTTGTAAAACAAATGATGCGTCACCAAAATGACAGGCGGTAAATTTTTTGCAGTTGGCGTTTTCGCCGACTTTTTTTTATTTTATCGAAAGGCGGTAAAAACTTTTGAATCTCGACGGCTTTTCAATGCGTCCGCTTACTTCAGAACTCGCAAAAATTTTAATCGGCGGGCGCGTAGACAAAATTACTCAACAAAACAAGGTAAATTTCACAATCACAATCAGAAATTTTGGGCAAAGTTATTTGCTAAGAATTTCGGTTGCGCCACAAAATCCCTCAATCCACATTATAAAAAAATCGCCTGAAAATTTGCCTGAACCTCCGACATTTTGCATGGTACTCAGAAAAAATTTGGAAGGCGGAAGAATTGCCGACATTCGCCAATTTGAATTGGACAGAATAATTTTTATTGATGTGGATTCAATCGGCGCGGGCGGAAAAATTCAGACGATGACGCTTGCAGTTGAATTGATTGGCAAATACAGCAACGTTATTTTAGTTTCTGAAGATAAAATTATTGACGCGCTGAAAAAAATCGGCACAAATTCCAGCCGCGTCCGCACGGTTTTACCTAACCAAATTTATCAAATGCCGCCGGTTCAAAATAAACTGGATATTTTTTTCTGCGAAGTTGCCGAAATTATTTCAAGGATTAAATCAGATGAAACGGCGCGGCTTGATAAAGCGGTTATGAATGTCTGTCAAGGTTTCGGCCCTCAGTCAATCAAGGAGACAATTTTTTCTGCGGGCTTGCCGTACGATATAAAAATTTCAGAACTTGATGACGCGGATTTTAAAAGTTTGGCAAATGCCTTGAATGAAATTCGCACGGCGGCGGAAAATCCAACGCCCTGCATTATTGAAGACGCGGGAAAAGTTTTGGCAATTTCAGCCGTGAAACTGAATTATTTTACGCAAGGCACGGTACAAACTTTTGAAACAATTTCAGAAATGTTGGAAGTTGCCGACGAATTAATCGGCAGTTACACGCCGCCTGACAAGGAAAAATTTTCAAAGTTGGTACACAACGAATTGAAACGCGCCACAAATAAAATTTCAGTGCTTGAAAGCGAACTTACCGCCGCTGAAAATGCGGACGATTGGCGAATTAAGGCGGATAATCTTTCAACTTACCGCTATAATTTCAAAGACCACGCCGACGAAAATATTTTCGTGCAAAATATTTACAGCGAAACAGGCGAAGAAATTGCAATAACGTTGGACAGAAAATTGACAATCGCCGACAATGTGCAGGCTTTTTATAGAAAATACGACAAGTTGAAACGTTCGACGGCGCATATTTTGGGACAAATTGAAAAATGTCGCGCCGAAATTTCATATTTGGAGACTGTTGAACATTCGCTGAATACGGCTGTAAGTTTGGTTGATATTGATGAAATTCGCGCAGAATTGACAAGCGGAGGCTATTTGAAAGCCGAAAAGAAAAAGACGGCGGCAAGTAAAAAGCCTGAACCGCTGAAATTTACCGCGCCTGACGGTACAGAAATTTTGATTGGCAAAAACAACGCGCAGAATGACAGACTGACTTTTAAAATCGCCGCGCCTGATGATATTTGGCTGCACACAAAGGATATTACCGGCTCGCACGTAATAATAAGGTGCGGCGGCGTTGAACCGACTGAAGAAACTTTGTTATACGCGGCACGGCTTGCCGCCAAATTTTCAAAGGCGGCGGGCTCGTCAAAAGTTCCTGTCGATTATACGCACTGCCGATTTATCAAGAAACCAAACGGCTCAAAGCCGGGATTTGTAATTTTCACGAATCAAAAAACTTTGTACGTAGATAGTGCGGTAGTGTAGTAGTGTGGTAGTGTGGTAGTGGGGTAGTGGGGTAGTTGTTAGTGGATAGGGAAAAATTTTGCTGACTAAGAACGAAAGACTAAGATGCCGCGCAGGACGCGCGGAGCAAATGCTCTTATTCATCGCATTTGTAGGCAGGTGCGTTTTTTTCGAGGACGAAAAAACAGCACCGCAAAAACGCCTTTTCTTTTGTTACTTTTCTTTGTGGCTCGGACAAAGAAAAATAAATTTCAAAATAAAAAAATCTTTGCAAAGAAAAAGTTAATTCAATATATAAAAATTCTTAGCTAAGAAAAATATGTTCAATATGAAAAAAATTTTAAAATTGAATTTTTCAACGCAAAAAAATATTAATTAAACGCTTGAAAAATTTTTCTGAAAGATTATACTTTTGAAATGGCGGTGAAAATTTTGAAAATTCGTATCGCAGGAATTGTGCCGGAATCCTATGTTGACGGCGAAGGAATAAGATTCGCAATTTTTATGCAAGGTTGCTTGAGAAATTGCGCGGGTTGCCACAATCCCGAAACGCACGCCTTGAACGGCGGAAAAATTATTGATACAGATGAAATTATTACTGCAATTAAAAAAGATCCCTTGCTGACAGGAATAACTTTGAGCGGCGGCGAACCCCTTTTACAAATTGCGCCCGCCCTTGAACTTGCAAAAACTGCCAAAAATCTTGGGCTTAATGTTTGGCTTTATACAGGTTATAAATTTGAAGAAATTACGTCCGACGCCGACGAACTTTTAAAATTCGTCGATGTGGTTGTTGATGGCGAATATATTGAGGAGCTTAGAGATTTGGAATTGGATTTTCGCGGCTCCAAAAATCAGCGGATTATTTATCTCAGGAGGTGAAACAATGATAAAAATTGATTTTCTGCCCGTGCCAATCGACGTTATCATAGGATTTATTTTTATTTTGTTGTTCGGTTTGATTTTGGGAGCAATGCTTTATTTGCCGATTGCACACAAAAATTCAGATTTATCACTTGAAAAACTTAGTTACGATTTAGTTTGGCAATATTCGCCGGACTGGTTTCTAATCTCTATAGGCTGTGTAGTTTTTTTGACTATGAGTTTTATTTTAATCAGCGGAATATGGAGAATATAACTGCTGAAAAAATTTTAACTTAAATCGTTTTTTAGTAGGTAGTGGTTAGTAGTTAGTTGTTAGGGATTGGCGAACTAAAAAAAGCTTACTAAGCACGAAGAACTAAGAGGCCGCGCAGGACGCGCGGAGCAAATGCTCTTATTCATCGCATTTGCAGGCAGGTGCGTTTTTTTCGCGGACGAAAAAACAGCACCGCAAAAAGCGTCTTTCTTTTTGGTACTTGCAAAGGCGACGAATAGGAGCGAAGACAAAGAAAAAGTACGTTCAATATATAAAAACTTTCAACCAAAAATTTGATAACAGACTTATTCAACAGACCCTAACTACTAAACGGCTTTAGAAAAAAGAAAGTACGTTCAAAAAAATAAAAAAATTGTATTGTTCAACAGCACATAGTAAAAAAACTGTGCAACTTTTGCAAATTTTTGAACGCATTTTATTTTTTTGGACGAGCAAAGAAAAAGTACGTTAAATATAAAAATATTAATCAAAAACAGTTTACCAACAAGCCATAGTTAATTGCCGACCTTCCAACTTTAAATTAAAAATCATCAGCAAAAAATTAACATCAGAAAATTTTTCTCTTTGCCCGTACGCGCTATATTTTTATGAAAAAATCTTGCAAAGAAAAATTCTGTTTGTTATAATGTGCATTGTTATGATTTAATAAAGGAGAATTTGTGGAATGCTCAAATTGGAAAAGAAACAAGTAAAAATGATTAGCATTGCAATAGCGTTGATATTTATCGGCAGTGTAGTTGCAATCGCACTGACTCAAACAGGTACAGGAATCGCCTCAGCGGCAAGTTCGGTTAATGTAGGCGTTATAGATAGAGATCAGGTCTTGAGTCAACACCCCGACGGCGAAAGTGTTAATACCCAAATGCAAGCGGCAATAACTGAAGTTCAAAAAGATTTTGAAGAAAAATCACAAGGTATGACAGATCAAGAAAAACAAGATTATTATCGCCAATGCCAACAAAGACTTGCTCAAAAACAGCAAGAACTTGCAGAACCTATTTTAAAATCAGTTGACGATACAATTAAAAAAGTTGCGGACTCCAAAGGCTTAAGCGTAGTAATTGAAAAAGCGGCTGTTGTTTACGGCGGAACCGATATTACTCAAGATGTCCTCAACAAACTTACCAAGAAATAATTTCTGTTAATTTCAGTGATCAGTGGTCAAAAATTTAATGGATCACTGGTCATTTTTTTATATTTGCAAGGAGGGCGGCAATGTCAAATTACAGATTGAAGGCGGCGGCAGTTATCTCAATTTTAATTGGCGGCGGCTTGTTGCTGTACTCAATGCCAAAAGTTGAAAAGCCGGAACAAATTGCACGTCCAGAAAAAGTAAAACAAGAAACTCCCATTCACGGTTTCGGCTATGTGGATTTTGAACAAGTTTTACAAAAACACCCGAAAGGCGAAGAGTTAAAAGAATTGCTCGGCAAAGAAATTCGTTTGAAATTGGAATTGAATGAATTAATGCGCCCTGTTACTCCGCCAAAACTTCCCGAAATTGATACAAAACCATTTGAAGAATCTGCGCGAGAAAAAAATATGCAAAATATCATCACTAAATTTGCAGAATTGAACGCACGCAAAAAACGCCTTGCCGAAGAATACAAGAAAGAAACTGAAGAAGATTATATTCGTCGGCGCAATGCCAATCGTGATTTTTTTGTGAATGAGGCTTTTAATATTACGCTGAAACTTCAAAATGCAGAGACTTTGCATTTGACTGCCGAACAAATTCAAGAATATAAAAAACGCCTTGACGAAATAACGGTTGAGCGCAATTTAAAGCAAAAAGAACTGCTTGACGAATGGACGGCAGAAATTGAAGGCTATGTCAATGAAATGGTTGCCGAAGATGAAGCGCGTATCAAAAAAGAAGCAAAAGAAATGGAAGAACTCTACAGCGAAGAATCAATAAAAAAACTGCGCGAAACTCAAGAACGCAATAAAAAATTAATGGAAGAGGCAATGCAAGAAGTTGCATTCAGAAATACGCGCCGCGCCGAAATTGTAAACGAACTTTTGACAACTACCAAAGACCGCGCCAAACTCGAAGACGAAATTATAGATTCAATCACGAATGAAGCCGGAAAACTCGGCGCAATGTACAAGTTGCAGATGGTTTTAATAAAATCTGAACCTTTATACGCTGAAGAAAAATTATCAAAAAATGCCGAAATGGTTTTCAGATTTTCAACGCCGAAATCTCCCGGCGCATTAATTTTTGAAGGTACTGATACAAAAGATTTGACGAAAGATTTACTTAAAACGATTCACTAAAAGCAATTTTCTTTACAATTTAGTTTTAGACTGTTAGAATAAATTAATTTTTTTATAGGAGTGGTTAAATTTTGAAATTATCAAATAAAATTATAATGTCCGCACTTTTGACAGCGTCAATTTTTATGACGGGTTGCGGAAGTCAAATTAATATCGGTTATGTTGACGGCGCAAAAATTATGAGTGATGCTCCGCAAATTAAAGCCGTCCTTGACGAAGGACAAAAGAAAGCCGAAGAAATTCAACAAGAGGCAAGGACGACTTTAGAAAATAATCCAAATTGGACTGATGAAGAAAAAAATAAAGCATTAAGCGAACTTCAGCGCAAACTTCAGGGAATAAATCAGGCTTACGCCACGCAATTAAAATATAAATTCGATGAAGCCATTGAAGGTATCGCTCAACAGAAAAAACTTGACGTAGTAATTGACAGTTCAGAAAATCAAAAAATTGTTATAGTCGGCGGTATTGACGTTACAAACGAAGTTATTCAAAAACTGCAATAAGGTGGAATTATGCAAAAAAGTTTAAAAGAAATTGCCGAAATAGTCGGCGGCGAATTGATTGGCGACGGCGCAATAAAAATTAGCGGCTTAGACAGCATTGAAACTGCGAAAAAAGGCGATATAACTTTTGCAGATGAAAAGCACGTTGCAGAGGCTAAAAATTCTGCGGCGTCAGCTGTCATCATTCCAAAAAATTTTGTCGGCGAAATTCCCGCAAATTCTATTAAAGCCGAAAATCCAAAATTTGCATTTGCAATGCTTATGGAAATTTTCAAGCCGAAAATTAATTTGCCTGAAGGTATCAGCGACAAAGCGTATATCGGCAAGAATACAAAAATTTCTGCAACGGCAAAAATTATGGCGTTCGCCTACATTGACGACGGCGCGGAAATTTCTGACGGCGCAATTATTTATCCTCATACTTACATTGGACAAAATGCAAAAGTCGGCGCAAACACCGTGATTTATTCAAGCGTTACGATTCGTGAATACTGCGAAATCGGGGCGCGTTGCGTTATTCATGCGTCGGCAGTTATCGGCGCGGACGGTTTCGGCTTTACCACGTCAAAAGACGTTCATACAAAAGTGCCGCAAATTGGAAACGTCGTTATTGAAGATGATGTTGAAATTGGTGCACACGTCGGAATTGACAGGGCGGCAATGGGGTCAACCGTCATCGGACACGGCACGAAGATTGATAATTTGGTTCATGTCGGACATAATTGCAAGATCGGCGCAAATTGTTTAATCGTTGCACAAACGGGAATTTCAGGCAGTACGATTGTCGGCGATAATGTAACTTTCGGCGGACAGACAGGAACTGTCGGACACATAAAAATCGGCGGTCATTCGGTTTATGCGGCGCGTTCAGGTATTACAAAAAATATGCCGGAAGGCGTTTTCTGTTCAGGTTTTCCCGTTCAACCGCACAATGAATGGCTGAAAGTTCAAGCCGCCGTTCAAAAATTGCCGGAACTTGTTAAGAAAATACAATCACTTGAAAAGACAATTTCACAACTCGAAAATAAAGGGAGGGAAAATTAAATGTACAGTATCAAAAAAATTTTTGGTATAATGTTTTTGCTGGCGTGTGTCATTTTGCCGCAAGCAGTTTCAGCCGAAAAGAGAGATTGGAAGGACAATTATTATAACTTTCGCGGTATTCGCCGTGTAGTTTTAATGGATTTAAATTCCAACGTAAATTTCAGAGGCAGCGGCAATGTATTCATTCAAAGATTGAATGGCACGTACTACGACAACGCCCGCAAATTGAAATGCGAGGTTATCAGAGAAAATTACGGTATGCGCGGCTCTGATCCGAGAGATTATTATCAAGTTGCTGACGCGGTTATCAGATGCACTATCAAGGATTGGAGCGACGATTATTACATTGTGCCGGAGCGTACAACGTGGGAACAAAAGAAAATGTATCGCCGCGTTCGTGATATGTGGGGAAATTGGGTTGAAGAAAGTTATTATGTAACCGTGCCTGTAACTCATCCGCCGTATCGTGTGGACGTTTCAAAAATCGCAGTTTCTTTTGAAGTTTATGACACACGTACAGGACAAATGATTTTTGGACGTGACGACGTGCGCGACCGTGAAGACAGAAACGCGCAAGACGGAATGTACGGACGTATCTGCAACTCTTTCTTCCAAGACTTAAGCAAATTAATTAAATAGGAGGCTGAAAAAATGGACAGATTTTTTAACACCGTCAAAATTTTTGTCACAGGTTTATTTTTGTGCGGTATAATTTTAATCGGCGGTAAAGCATCAGCGGCTGAAGCCAATCAAGAGGCTATTGACATGTTGCGCGAAACTTTAACTAACGTTACCGAGCAAAATGATTTGGTTTTTCATCAGGAAGTTTTCTTTTCTGTACCGAAATTTACAGGCAAACTGGAATTTCGCACAATAACTGAACATGGCACTTACAAAGTTAAAGGTTTACTCGATTTGTTCATGGTTGACGACAACGGCAAAGACGAAAATAATGAATATCCGTTCTATATCACTGAAGACAAAAAAGATTCCATACTTTATTACAAAGACGGCAAAAAATGGAAAAAATGGACTTCACCGGTCAGCGTTTCACAGGTAAATGAAGGTAAAACAGAGGCTGAAGAAGTTGAAGAAATAATGTCTTTTGTAAAAGACGTTACAGTTTTGCAAGACAGCGACAAGCAACGCACTTTGTTAGTTAAATTTGACGGCGAAAAAGTTGCAGACGCAATTTCAAAACTTGCTGAAGAATTGAAAGCCGAACATGAAAAAGAGAATCCCGCCGAAGAAAACAAAATGAACAATGAAATTTATGCTGAAGTTATGAATTGCTTAACTACCGGCATAAAAAATGCTGATTTTTGGTTCACTTGGACAGTTGATAAAACTATCTGGAAGACAACTACAGCAAGTCTCAACCTTTCCGGTTTGGTTCAATCAATCGCAATTTCCGCGCTCAATAATCCTTTTATCGAAAGCAACGAAAATTTGAGAGAAATGTTTGAAACTATGGCATTTTACAGCGAACTTAAAGCATATACAACTTTCTTGAATCCTACCACAAAGGAAAAATTGGAAATTCCAAAAGAAGTTCTCAAAGCTAAAGAATCAAAAATTTTTGATGATGAAGAGGCAAATAATAAAGAGTAATTTAAATTAAAATTCCCGACTGTAGCAAATTTTTTGTTACAGTCTTTTATTATTTAAAAATTGAGGTTGATAAATTTGGACTTGTGGAATTTCGGGAAAAAAACATTTATAAAAATGTTCGGCAGAGGGAAAATTTATAATTATATTCATCGTATGCGCCACAAAATCAAATATGAAGACGGCGGCGACTTTATCATAGTGAAACAGCGCGGGCAACCTGAAATTTTGCGCCCAAAAAATGATTATGCTTTAAAGTTGCCGACAAATTTTAATTTTGAAATAAAGCCTGTGCGCGTGGCGGCGATTGCACATATTTTTTACGTTGAATTGGGCGAAAAAATGAAAAATTTAATGTGCAATATTCCAGTTCCGTTTGACATTTATATTTCAACTACTGATGAAAATAAAAAAATTGCGCTGGAAAAAATTTTCAGTGATTTCAAGCGCGGCAAAGTTACGGTTAAAGTTTTTGAAAATCGCGGGCGTGACATTGCGCCGACTTTTGTAGGTTTCAGAGACATTTATAAAAATTATGATTTGTGCGTTCACATTCATTCAAAAAAGTCTCCGCACGATTCCACGCTTGCAGGTTGGGGCGAATATCTTTATAAAAGTTTGCTCGGCAGTCGTGAAATTGTATCGGGCATTTTGCACATTATGGAAAATGAAAAAGTCGGCACAGTTTTTCCGCAATATTTTGAGCCGTTAATTCTGAATGTAAATTTTGGCGAAAATTATGCACTCGCGCAGGAATTTTTATCACGAATGAATATAACACTTGAAGAAAAAAAACTTTTGCGTCAATTCAGTTATCAAGATGATATACGAGTAGAGCTTATACATGACATTCTGTGTCCAATCGTCAGCTGCTGTCATGGCCA
>CAJOGS010000114.1 GCA_905234045.1 uncultured Selenomonadaceae bacterium
GAATTGCGGTTATAACTTTTCATTCGCTAGAAGACAGAATTGTTAAGCAAACTTTCAAAACTCTCGCGCAGGATTGCATTTGCCCAAAAAATTTTCCTGTTTGTACTTGCGGGCATAAATCCGAAATTAAAATTATCGGCAAGGCTGAAACTGCAACGACTGATGAATTAAATAAAAATTCTCGTGCGAAGTCTGCAAAGCTCCGCACTGCCGAAAAAATTTCTTAAGGGGGAATATCATGAATTGGAGCAGACAAAAAACGAATCAAGTGCAAATAAATGAAGCGCAGATTGAATCGCAACCTTCGCAATTTCAGTTAATAAAATATCGTCCGAAATTGGATTATTTATTGCGTTCGCGTTGTCGCGTTGCGTTTGTCGTAATTTCAATTTTGGCAATGTTGGTAGTTATTCGCAGCGGCATTAGTGCCAGTCGCGGTTACGCGCTTGTTGCCACTCAAAATCAAACTCAACAAATTGAACAGGAAAATAACCGCCTTAAAATTGAAATTGCAAAGTTGAAATCCCCGGGACGAATCAAAGAAATTGCACGGGAAAAATTAGGAATGGACGTACCGGATTCAATATATTTTTCTCACGAGAGATAAAAAAAGCCGTACCTTCAAGGTACGGTTTTTTTATTGGATAATTAAATTTTAGATTTATCTTTCTTTAAGAAATTTTTCTGCGCCTTCATTCATTTTGATAAAGCCCATACCGGCAAGCGCGGATTTTTTCTCAATTCCCTTTGCCGCAGGGTGAGATTCAACAAGTTTATCTGTGTGAGAGAAAATCGCCCGTGTTATTTCGTAGCCGGTTTCGTCGTCCATTTTATCGGTTGTAACCAAAATTGCCATTACATTAACGGTTGAAACTTCCTGATCGAATCCTTGATAAACGCCGGCGGGAATAATCGTTCTTGTATAAAACGGATAATCAATCGTCAGCGTTGTAATTTTGTCTTCGTCAAGCGGAATAATACGAATACTTTGTTGAGCGGCAACATCTTGAACTGAAGGAGTCGGATAGCCTGCAGTTACGCAAGCAACATCAACTGTGCCGTCTTTGAGAGCCTTCGCACCTTCGGCGAATGATAAAAATTGTTCGTCAATGTTGTTGTAACTCATATCATAAACTTGGAGAATTTGGCGAACATTAGCTTCAACGCCGCTGCCTTTCACGCCGACTGCTACGCGCTTGCCCTGCAAATCGTAAATTGATCTTATGCCGGAGCCGACAGTTGTTACAAATTGAACTGTTTCAGGATATAATGACGCAATGCCGCGCAGGTTTTCAAATTTTTTCTCAAACATATTTTGCCCATTGACGGCGTAATAAGTTATATCATTTTGCACAATCGCCATTTCAACTTTTCCGTCCGCCAACATATTAATATTTGCTACAGATGCGCCGGTACTTTGTGCGCCGGAAGTCACGCCGTTAACGTTTTTGTTTATAATTTCAGAAATTGCATTTCCTATAGGATAGTAAGCTCCCGCCATTCCGCCTGTTGCAATGTTTATGAAACTTTCGCTTTTATCACTTCCGATTCCACAACCTGTAATGCCGACTACCATTGATAATGCGAGCCCTGCCGTCAAAACTCGTTTTAAAATCTTCGGTAATTTCATCAGTAACACCTCTTAATAAATTTTTGGAAAAAATTTGAAGTAAGAATATAACATATTTCAAATATTTGCAATAAGAAATTTTTCTTTTTATGGTGTTTTGATAATCTATTATTTTTGGAAATTTTCTATTTAAATTTATTTTTCTTTGATGAATATTTTTTATTTTAAAGGTACTTTTCTTTTCAAAAGAAAGAACGTTTAAAATACCTAACTATTCAACTATCGCACTATCGCACTATCCAACTACTACATTACCGCTTAGTTTGGATCAAATTTGCGTTCGACTGTCTCCAAAATTTCATCGCGTCGCGTCTTCGATTCAATAAAATAATCGTGAATAAATTGCCTGTCGTGATTGTCAACTGCTTTTATAACTTCGTCCAAAATTTTTTGAAATTCGCGCAGATTCGCCGAAATTTCCGCGCCGTTCGTCATACAAATATCAGCCCACATATCGGCGTTTGAACTTGCAATGCGCGTCGTATCTTTAAAGCCGCCGCCAATTAATTTTAAACAGGATTCTAAATCTTCGCCGGAATGATTTAAAAGAATTACCAACGCCGCCGCTACCAAATGTGGAATGTGGCTTATAATCGCCGCGCAACGGTCGTGCTTTTCAATATCCAATTCAATAAAATTTGCCTCTGTCAGACGAAGAATTTGCATTAATTTTTCTTTCGCCTCGACAGGCGCGCCAGTCTCAACTATCACGTAGGCTTTATTTTTGAATAAATCTTTTTTCGCCGCCGCCACGCCGGATTTTTCTCGTCCCGTCATAGGGTGTCCGGCAATGTAGTAAATATCAGGCGGCAGAATTTTTTTCAACTCTTGCCAAATATATTTTTTTGTACTGCCCGCGTCTGTCAAAATTGCGCCGCGTTTCACATACGGCAAAATTTTTTTTACCATCGGCACAATTTGCAAAACAGGCGGACTCAAATAAATAATATCGGCGTCGCCGACAACTTTTTCAATGTCAGGTGAAGCAAAATCTACCGCGCCCAATTCGGTTGCAAGTTGCATAGATTTTTCACTGCGACAAAGACCGCCAATAAAAATTTTATCGCCAAGTTTTTCTTTCAGACAAAGACCTAACGAGCCGCCAATTAATCCGACGCCAATAATTGCAAGTTTCATATTATCAACCGCCTTTGAAAATTGTTTGGAAAATCTAAAAGCGTCAGCGATTGGCAAATTTTTCGCCAATTCAACCGACGCCGTAATTTTAAAATTTAGATAGTTTTTCCGACTGCCTTTGCAATTTCGCCCAAATTTTCCATTAATTTTTGGAAATCTTCAGGTTTCAAAGATTGGTTACCGTCAGAAAGTGCTTTTTCGGGATGCGGATGCACTTCGATTATTAAAGCATCTGCGCCCGCCGCAATCGCCGCTCTTGACATTGGGGCAACCATCGGGCGGCGTCCCGTGCCGTGCGAAGGATCAACTACAATCGGCAAATGTGAAAGTTCCTTAATTGCCGCAACTGCCGATAAATCTAATGTATTTCTTGTGAAAGTTTCATAAGTTCTGATTCCGCGTTCGCAGAACATAACATTTTCATTGCCGCCCGCCATAATGTATTCAGCCGCGTTGAGCCATTCTGAAATTGTTGCAGAAAGTCCGCGTTTCAACATTACCGGCTTTTTGCTTTTGCCGAGTGCTTTCAACATTTGGAAATTTTGCATATTTCTTGCGCCGACTTGCAAAATATCCGCGTAATTTTCCATAACTTCAATATCTTCGCGGTCAACAATTTCGGTAACAACCTTCATATCAAATTCATCTGCAACTTGACGCAAAAGTTTTAAACCTTCCACGCCCAAGCCTTGAAAATCATATGGCGAAGTACGCGGCTTATAAGCACCGCCGCGCAGAATTTTGGCACCGGCTTTTTTGACGGCTTGAGCCGCCTCGCGCAGTTGTTCCAATCCTTCTACCGCACAAGGTCCCGCCATTACCACAATTTCATTTCCGCCAATTTTTACGCCGTCAACGTCAATAACTGTGTCTTGCGGGTGAAAATCACGACTTACCAATTTATATTTTTCGGTAATGCGGACTGTTTTTTCAACGCCCGCCATCATTTCCATTTCAAGATTTGCGATAATTTTTTTGTCGCCGATAACTCCGACAATCGTGCGTTCGTCGCCTTTTGAAAGGTGAGTACGCAAATTCATTGACTCCAATTTTTTTACCACATTAACCAAGTCTTCTTGCGTGGCGTTTGGAGACATTACAACTATCATCTAAAAATTTCTCCTCTCACAAAACAGCTGATTGAAAAACTTTTCTTACCGCTTCAATGCTGTCTTCATAGGAATCGCCGGGATGGGATTCATAAACTTTTTTGCCTTCGATGAAAAGGCAGGGAACATATTCAAATTGTCCGAAACTTGCCGCAAGTTCGGGATTAATTTTTTTGTCAATAACTTCAATGTCTGCTTTTGGAAATTCTACTTTCATTCTTTCAAGTATGTCTTTCATTTGCGTGCAATAGGGATCGCCTTCGAGTTTGATAACCGTAATTTTTTTCAAATTAAACACCTCCAAAATTACACCACGGCTCGGCAGCCATAAAATCGCCGCCGTTATAAATAGCCGCGCGCGCTCTGCAACCGCCGCATTTATTTTTGTATCGGCAACCGCCGCAATTTCCGCTGTATTCAAGCGTCCGCAACTTTTTTAAAATCGGATTATTTTTCCAGATTTCATCAAAAGGCGTCTGTCGAACGTCGCCGAGTTCCATATTTAAATACGCGCAAGGTTGAACTTTTCCGCGTGGGCTAATTATACAATAACTTAAACCTGCAAGGCAACCGCGTTTAAATCTTGAATTTATTCCCATTTGGTCAACAATTCGCAAAAATTGCGGCGCACAGGTCGGCTTGAGTTCAATTTCTACTTCCTGCTGTTTTTTCATTATTCTTGTCAAAACTGATTCATATTCAGCCGCCCGCAGTGATTCTTCTTCAATCGTCGCCGCTCTGCCCGTCGGTACGAGAAAGAAAAAATGGTGTGCCTTCGCTCCAATTTCTACCGCAAAATCTGTTATCGCCTCAAGTTCGTTTTGATTCCAATCCATTACCGTTGTATGAATTTGGAAAGGTAAACCGACTGAGCGACAATTTTTCATACCTTCAACCGCGCCGCTCCATGCATTTTTGAACGCACGAAATTTATCATGCTTTTCTGCGTCGAGTGAATCAAGCGAAATTCCCATACCTTTTGCGCCGGCGGCTTTTAAATCTTCAGCCATTTTCCGCGTTATCAAAGTGCCGTTAGTACCGAAGACGGGAATTAATTTCAAATTTGCCGCGTGTTGTACCAATTCCAAAATATCGGGACGCATTAGCGGTTCGCCGCCGCTGAAAATCATAATTTTAAAACCTGCGCGCGCAATTTGATTTAAAAGTTCCTTAGCTTCGGCGGTTGAAAGTTCTTTATCAGCTTTACAGCCCGCGTCTCTGTAGCAGTGGGCGCAGTACATGTTACAGGCGTTTGTGGTGTTCCATGATACTATCAAAAAAATTTCTCCTTTGCAGTTTAGATTGTCAGTCGGTAAGTTATTCAAGTTACTGGGGCTTTTTTTATAATTCGATTTTGAAAAATTTATTATGAGAATTTTATATATTGAACGTACTTTTTCTTTGTTGCGTCAAAGAGCAAACGATCCTACTCGTCGAATTTGCAAGTACAGCAAATGCTCGTACTCCTCGCATTTGCAAGAAAGACGCTTTTTCGCTCTCATCGAACAAAAATTAATTCGTGAATCAGCATTTTCAATCAATTTTTCAACACGACCTAACAACTAACAACTAATCACTAGCCGCTAACAATCTAGCCATCTGATCATCTAGCCATCTAATTTGTTCAGGCGTATGAAACCAATGTTCCCCGCCTTGCATTACAGTTAAAGACGCGCCAATTTTTTCGGCAAAATTTTTCATTGTATCAAGCGAAGTTAAATTATCGTTTTCGCCGTATAAAATATTTGTCGGAACTGTCCAATTAACGGGATTTTCTCTGACGTAGCAAAGATATTTCCAAGATAAAATTTCGCCAAAATCCGTAACAATTTCTTGACGTTCGCACAATTCGTTTTCGGTAACTTTCGCCCATTTCAGCATATTCAAAATTAAATTTTCCATGTCAATAATCGGCGAAATGAAAAAAGCCGCGTCAATTTTTTTATCTGAAAGCGCGTGCATTGCGTAAAATGCGCCAATACTGTTTGCAATTATTGTAACTTTTTCGCGCAGGTTGAAAAATTTTTGAAATTCTTCTACCGCGTCCCAAACATTTTCAGATTTATAATCGAAACCTATAACTTCATCAGTCGGAAAAAATTTTTTGTAGTGTTCAGCCTCCGCCGCGTTGCCGCCTTTGCCGTGTATGTAAATAATTTGTTTCATTTTAAAATTTCCTCATCAGTCAAATAACAGGCGGGATCAGATTCCCAAAAATCGCCGGTTTTAGCTTCTGCGCGAGTGCGGAAATTGCCGTTGCAGTTGTCAAGAAATTTGCATTTGGCGCAACGCCCTTTTAAA
>CAJOGS010000115.1 GCA_905234045.1 uncultured Selenomonadaceae bacterium
ATTTGTTTTATCGCTTGAAATATGCAAAATTTTTTTATTTTGTCAGTAGTTAGTGCGTGTTGAAAAAGTCTGTTATCAAATTTTTTGTTGAACTTTTTTATATCTTGAACGAACTTTTTCTTTGTCTTGTCAAAGAGTACCAAAAAGAAAGACGCTTTTTGCGGTGCTGTTTTTTCGTTTTCATCGAACAAAAAATAATTCGTCAGCAATTTCAATCAATTTTTCAACACGCACTAGGGGCTGTTGAATAATAACAACTAAAAAATTTTGAAAGTTGGAATTTCTCAACCCTTAGCAAATTTCTTTCTGTTGGATTACCCGCGCCCCGGCCCGTCTCTGTTTTTGTCTGTGATTAAAATTTGTGTAAAAGGTGGAACGCGGCTGTATGGCTGGAATTTTTACCGCGCCAAACGCGAAAAACCTGACGGGCAGTATGTCCTTTCTTTTTGGTACTTTTTCTTTGGACAAGCAAAGAAAAAGTACATTTAAAAAAGTAAAAAAATTTAACCAACAGTCTATAGAAATATTTTAAAATTTAGTTTACCAACAGCCCCTAGCCCCTAAAATCCCTATTGCCTGTAGTTTATTTTATAAATTACCATTGGAGAATCTTTAAAAATTTCAGTAATCTCAGTAGTTGGAGTAGATAAATTTTCTAAGTCTTCCCGCCGCGAAACGATATATTTAATTTCCAGTTTTTGGAAGTCGTCAACGCTAAGATTTAAGCCGAAAGTGTCTTCACTGATGTGATAAAATTCTGTAGGTTCATTTTGCACATCGGTTTTTATATGTGCATAGCGATTATAAATTTTAAAATTTTTGCCGTCAGGATCCAATTTTTTCCAACGATCCAACGCGGGATAAATATTGACGCTGTTAATTGTAGGCGCGCCGAACATTATCGGAAAATCATTAAAGCCGGTATCATCAATAACCAACCATAAAGAATTTTTTTGACCTGCAGAAATTTCAGATTGAACAATTTCAGAAATTTTTTGACCGACAGGCATTTTATAAACCACATCGACGCCGGAACTTACGGGATTGACGGTTATTCCAATTAAAAACATCATTGCCGCCAAAATTGCGACGCGGATTTTATCCAGCGGCGACATAAACAGGAACGCCGCAACCGTGCAAAACAGCATAACGCAAATAGCACGTCCAAAGAAAAACCATGGGGTTAAATAATGGTAAATCGCAAATGCAGACATAAGGGCGATTATCTCAGCGATAATTAGCCGCTTGAACGGCGAAATAGAATCTTTAATAAAAGTCAGACTGCGAAACAGTAAAATCAGTTGCGCCAAATCTATTGCCGGTTGTACTCTGCCTTCAGTAGCGTAACTCAAAAAGCTGATTTTTGCCAAAAAGTGCGGAAATCCTATAATTTGAAAAGCTGTGAAAAATACGATAACCACAATTAAAAAGCAATTCATTTTGTCTAAAATTTTGCTCTGTAGCTTCGCAAAGTAAGCCATTATAAATCCCAATGGAGCCATTGAATAAAAAGTTGCATATTCGCAACCTTTGAGAGGTCCTGTAACATCTTTGAAAGGCAGTATAGCTCCCATTGAATGAATCCACTGAAACCACAGAGAAAATTTTCCACCGGTTGAAAAACGTTGCCCGGGATATTCCGTGTTAAGTTGTAACTGAATCATATCTTGCGAAATATAAAGCGCGTGCAAAATTGGCGCAATCATAATTGCAAAGCCTGTTATCCAGAAAAATTTATCGTGCCACAAAATTTTTAATGTGCTTTTTTCACATACAAGCTAAAAAGACGTAGCCGAAAGAAACTTGCCACGCGGGATAAATTCCAAATATGAAAATTCCGACGCACCATAAAAATGCAACGCCAAATAAAAATCTGCGCGAAATTTCGGCGTTTTCAAGATAGAGTTTCCAACAAACAACCATACCTTGACCCGCCGCCAAAATTTCTGCAATGCTGTTTATCGCCCACCACCATTGCGCCAATGGCGAAAACGCTATCATAATTGCGTAGATTACCGATAATTTTTTGTTGACTTGAATAATTTTTTGTGCGAACTCGAAGGAGACTAAAAATAAAATAATCAGTCTGCCCATCCAGAAAAATGCAAGTCCCGATCCTTGATCCAAAAATAAATAGCCGATTTGCGCGGGGCGGTAAATCATCGCAATATCCCAAACTGCTTGACCGTAAACAATGAACATATTCGTAGCAGTGCCGCGCACAATTTCGCTAATCATTGAAAAATTATTGAAGTACTGAGAAAAAGCAAACGGCGTAAATACAACCCATTCATCAGAACGTATCGGGCGATATTTTCCAAAAATAATGTCGCTCAGTTCGGAATGTCCGCAAAATTCGACGTACATACCGATAGAAGAGCCGTGAATTTCAAAAATTACACAGAAAATCAGTGCGATAAATCCAATAATCCAACGATATTGAAAAATTTTTTCTGTCAAATTTTTTCTCCTCCATTTGTTTTATCGCTTAAAATGTACGTCAAAAAAATTGGAATTGATATAACCAACGGGAAAGTATAACGATACAATGCCAAAGGTCCCAAAATCATTGTCAGCCACAATCCTATTATAAAAGATGCGGGAAATAATGCGCGATAATTTTTTTTGTATAAGCAATAGAAAGTTAAAATCAGCAAAATCCAAAATGTAAATCCTGTAGAAAACAGCATTGAAATTACAGGAAATTTTTCATACAAACCATAATAAGCCAAACTGTAATAAAAATCATACAGCAATTTAAATTCCGGAAAAGTTTTATTTTCAATCAGAAGCAAAGATTTTTCGGCGTCCAAAGTCAATTTATCATTGAAAGAGCCGCGCTCAATTAAAATATAACCTTCGCTGTCTCGTTTGAAAGATTCGTACTGAAAATAAGGTTGCCCGCCGTAATATTTTTCAAAATATAAATCGGGGTACCATTGTCCGGAAGTTAAATTGCAAAAAGCGTCAAAATAATCAACAGGATAATTTAATGCCAATATTTTCCATAAATTGAAAAATTCGTGTGGATATTCCAAAAGCAATTTCGATTGAAATCTTGCACGAACGGGATCGGAACAGCCACGAATATTTTTAATTTTATAATATTCAAAATCAGGAATGTAATTTCTGACGGTTTCAATTACCTCCGGCGGCAATTCATCTTGTCGAAGTGCCGCAACTCTTGAAATTTGAACTACGGGAACGCTTGCCATTTCGCGCAGTGAAACAGTTATATCTTTTTCGTAGTGAAAAATTCCCGTCATCACATTTACATAAATAAAATAAAGTCCCAAACTAGCCGCCATAACTTTAAACAGTTTAAGGCGTTGATTTTTTATCAGCAAAATTCCACATAACATACCGAAGACAAAAACATATACGCCTTGACTGCGAAAAATCATACAGAGGAAACTGACTGATATTATCATCGAATAAAAATATTTTACAGATTTTTCAAGCGATACAGATAAAATTAAAATTATTGCGACGAAGAATACAGAAAACAAAACATCTTTGGTTGCGGAAATTGCCATAATCTGAAACATTGGAAAGAACATAAAAAATACAATACAGCAAATTCTAAATGTTTTCGATAAATTTTTTGCCGACATATAGGCAATTAAAGCCGCCAAAACTGCGGACAGCAATGACATTTGCAACAGAATATATATCAAAAATCCCTGTTCATGACTGCCCAAAAAATTTCCAAGATTTACCGTGCAAAATCCCAAAAGAATTGTATGCGCCGGCGGTTGAAAAAAATTATTTACATTGTCCATGTACATTTTGACTTGCCCCGGCGCGTCGTAAGAAAATATGCCCGGAAATTGCGCCAAAAGCGAAGGTATCCACGCCGCAAAAATCAACAGCCACGAAATAAAAAAAATTTTTTTTATGCTGATTGATTCGCAAGAATCTGAAGAAATTTCAAACTCGTCGATAAAATTAAAAATCCAAATTACAAGTGCGGCAAAAAATGGCGTTCCCGCAAAAATAACCAGCCACGTTTTAATTAAATCAATGCCTGTTGTTTCTGATGAAAAAATATTTGCACCAAATACCATAAACATTGAAAAAATTATTCCCAAAATCAGCGAAAAAATTAAACGCCGTGGTGTGATTACATTTTTAACATTACAAAAAAAATTCCATATTGCCAACCAAAGAAAAAATGAAATTATGCTGTTGGCAAGCGGATAAAAATTTTCTTCCGATATAATCAATACAATCATTCGGGATAAAGCAAAAACAGAAATAAAAGCTAAAATTCCTGCAGCAATTTTAAATTTCATTTCTGCTTTTCTCCCGCTGAAGTAATATTCTCAGTATATTCATTTTCGTTTCAAAATCTTTTCTGGCGTTATTGGCAATAGTATCGAGAATTAAGCCGCAAGTTGCAGACAACATTGCAGCAAGTGCCAAAAGTCCGCTGACAATGAGCGTCGGAATTTTCGGCACTAATCCTGTTGCCAAATATTCGGCGAAAACCGGCAGGAACATTAAAATTGCAATCAGCATTAAAATAATTGCCGCCGCGCCGAAAAATCTCAGCGGGCGATAATTTCTGTACAAATTAAAAATCGTCATTAAAACTTTTGCGCCGTCAACGTAGGTATTTAATTTACTGACACTGCCTTCGGGTCTGTCACGATAATTGACGGGAATACTTTGCAACATTAAATTTTTGTCCAGCGCGTGAATCGTCATTTCAGTTTCAATTTCAAAACCTTGTGACAGAATCGGAAAAGATTTAACGAACATTGGACTGAAGGCGCGATAACCTGTCATAACGTCAAGAATTTTAGTTTTGTTGCTCCAAAAAGTATTGATACAACCGCGCACCAAAGAATTTCCGAAATTATGAAACGGGCGTTTATTTTCCTCAAAATAAGTTGCGCTCAATCTGTCTCCGATAACCATATCAGCCTTGCCGGTCAAAACTAAATCGCACATTTGGCGGGCGTATTCGGCGGGGTAAGTGTCATCTCCGTCCGTCATAATGTAACAATCCGCGTTAATGTCACGAAACATTGATCTGATAACATTTCCCTTGCCCTGTCGGTATTCGTGGCGAACAATCGCACCGGCTTTTTCGGCAATTTCCGCCGTGTTATCTTTTGAATTGTTATCGTAAACATAAATTTCAGCTTCGGGAAGTGCGCGCCGAAAATCTTTTACAACTTTTTCAACTGTCAGACTTTCATTGTAACAGGGAATCAGAACAGCTATTTTTTTTGACATTTTTTAACCTCTCTTATCACGAATTATTTGGCGCAGATTACTTTCTTTTATAACTTGGTCGAAACATTCGCCGGCAAGATATGACGCCGTGCCAAATCTGTTATAGTGATCATTGAATCGGCGCGTATCTTTTTTATCGATTAATTCGCCGCTGTCTCCGTCGTAAATAATAAGCTCAACTTTAACAATGCTTGAAAGATGAGTTTCAAAATTGAAACCGGACGGCGAAACTCTTTGAGAATAATAGCGAAGAATCGGGCAAATAACTAAATCTGCGTCTGTTTCATCAGCAAAAATTTTTATTGCGTCGGAAATTTGGGATTTTTTATTTTTAGTGTACATTTCCTGCCAAATTCTGCCGAGTATTTTTTCAGATTCTTTTGGCGGCAAATATTCATAAGTTTTCAAAGTATTGTTCATTGGAACTTTTACGGCGCGCGCCATTTTCATTTCAAGTATTGCGGCAGTGTCATAGTCAAGGCGATTATTTTGAATGATTATCGGCAACCGCGCAATTTTTACAGGTTTTTTAGCAAGTGCAATAGACGTTAAACTCAAAAATATTATCAGTGCCGGTATTAAAATTTTTTTCACGGTAACAACTCCCTTCTAAAATTTTTATTTTACGGCTTCGGCAATGACAATCGCCGCCGCCGTTGCCACGTTCAAACTTTCGGCGCGTCCCGTCATCGGTATATAAATTTTTTTAGCCGCGTTCAAAATTTCGGTTGAGACGCCCGCCGCTTCACTGCCGAAAACTATTGCAGATTTTTTTGTAAAATCGTGTTTATAATAAATTTCCGCCGTTGAATCCAACGCCGTTGCCAAAATTTCAACGTCAAATTTTTTAACTGCGGCTAAAAATTCTGCCCGCGTCATTTTTATTGTCGGCAAAAAAAATATTGCGCCCATTGATGAACGTACAACTTTCGAGTTGAAAACGTCCGCCGAGTCTTCCAAAATTACCACGCCGCAACTGAAAGCCTCTGCAGTTCTTAAAATTGTCCCCAAATTTCCCGCGTCGTGTACCGCGTCCAACGCCACGATTAATTTTTGTGAAAAAACTTCTTCAATCGAAAAAAATTTTTGCCGCACTGCCAATAAAATTCCTTGCGGCGTTTTTGTATCGCTGATTTTTTCAAAATTTGCCGTCGGTATTTCGTACAATGGCGCGGAAATTTTTTCAACTAAATTTTTTGCGCGTTCGTCTTTTAAAAATTCCGCCGTGTAAAATCCAAACTCAATTTCAGAATCAGCCGCCATTTCGCAAAGTCTCAATCCTTCCGCCACGAATAATTTTAATTCGTCCCGGTACTTTTTCAGTTTTAATTTATTGGCGATTTTTAATTTTTCTTTTGACATTTCAACCTCTTTTTATCGTTTAACTTTTATTGATATACTTATCGGTTGCTATTGAAGAAATATTTTTATTTTTATTTAACTTACTTTTTCTTTGCTAGCCCAAAGAGCAAACTCTCCTACTCGTCGCCTTTGCAAGTACCAAAAAGAAAAGACGTTTATTCCGCCAGAGATTCCGCCAGAGATTCAGTCCTGAATCATGCGCGGTTGCTAAGCCCGCGTTCTCTTTAGTTGCGGCAGCGTGCGTCCGTGACCGCCGTTTTACTCTTCGATTTTAGCGTTATATGTTTTCAACTCTTCATAGTTTTACGCTTTCAGTCAACAAATTTTTCTCAACACGATCTGATAACCGCCTCAAGTTCTGCCGTCATATCGTCAAATGTCGAATAATAATTTGTTTTCTGCGCGACGAAATTTATTTTATTCTCCAAATCATCTGCAGAAATATCTTTGCAATAATTTACAAGGCGGTTATATTCAATGTTGTAGCGATTTTCAAAAAGCAAATGCAAAATAAATTTGTACAAGCCTAATTTCAAAGGCGCGGCATTATCCATTGGAATAGTCGCCTGATTTTCAATTTCATTCAGATTATAATTTGCCCAATTCAAAATTGCCGATTCATTTTCAATTTTAATTTCGCCGGTAATTTCTTGAATGGCGATATTTCGCATAACTTGCACGAACGGCAAATTAAAATAACTCGTCAAGGCGGCGTTGCAAATTTCAATTTCTCTGCCGGTAAGTGCGCCGCAGGGATTATAATCTTTGAACTTCAACATAATTTTCTCCTTAACCAAAAAGCGACAATTTATTTTTTCGCATATTTATATTTAACAAAATCGCAATGGCTAAAATATCAGTCGTCAACGCGCTGACGCCGTAGCTCATCAGCGGCAAAGGTATTCCCGTTACAGGCATTATTCCGGTCGTCATTCCGACATTTACCAAAACATGAAACGCCAACATTGAAGTTATTCCTACCGCCAAAAGGCGTCCGAACATATCGCCCGCTTCTTTTGCAATTTTTATGCCTCGCATCATTACAATCAAATACAGCATAAGCAAAATTACCGCGCCGACAAATCCAAATTCTTCGCCGACAACTGCAAAAATAAAGTCCGTGTGATTTTCAGGCAAAAAATTTAATTGGCTCTGTGTACCTTGAAAAATTCCTTTGCCGAATAACATTCCCGACCCTATTGCAATTTTTGATTGGATTATGATCTATATTTGGATCTAAAAAAACCGTTAAGCGCGTTTTTTGATATTCTTTAAAAACAAAATTCCATAAAAGCGGAAATGACGCCAGTCCTGCCATTATTATTCCAAAAAGTATTCGCCAACGAATCCCGCAAGCTATTACCATTCCAAAAAATATTGCCATAAATACGAGCGATGTTCCCAAATCAGGTTGCTTTAAAACTAAAATAAACGGTATGCCGATATAAATTGCAATCGGTATTAAATCGCGTATTCGGTTTAAAGTTCCCATTCGTGATTCAAGTAACGCCGCCATACAAATTATCATTATCAACTTTGAAAATTCCGAAGGTTGAAGACTTATCGGACCAATTTGAATCCAACGTTGTGCGCCGAGTGCCGCGTGTCCAAAAAACATTACCGCCAGCAACATTACCAAATTAATGATATATAATTTTCGCCCGTACTGTTGAAGACCTCGATAGTCGAAATTCAAAAAAAACGCGGCAAATGCAATGTTCATTATTGCAAAAAGCCCTTGACGTTGTACAAACCAAAATCTTTCCTCACTGGGATTATTTATGTGCGTGGCACTGCTGATTGTTATCAAACTGTATATTATTATCGCCAAAGATGCGAAGAGCAGAGGATAATCAAGGCGTTTTAAAAAGCGTTTAGTATCTTGAGAAACTCTTGGCAAAAATCATCACTCCTTGCAAGGTATAATAGCAGATTTTTTCACTGATAACAACAATAAAAAAAATACTTGACAAGTAAAATTTAAAATGATATACTACGCCGCGTGTTGGGGACGTAGCTCAGCTGGGAGAGCACCAGGTTCGCAATCTGGGGGTCGAGAGTTCAATCCTCTTCGTCTCCACCAACAAAGTGGCGCTATCGTCAAGTGGTTAAGACACCGCCCTTTCACGGCGGTCAAATCCCGCTAGCGTCACCATTTTTTTTTTGCCCATTTTTACGGCGGGTGAGCAATGCTCCTATTCGTCACATTGCAGGGTTACAATCCCGCTAGCATAACTATTTTTTTTTGCCTATTTTTAAGGCGGGTAGCAATTCCTCTTATTCATCGTAATTGCAGGATTAAAATCCCGCTAGCATAACTATTTTTTTTTGCCTATTTTTACGGCGGGTAGCAATTACTCTTATTCATCGTAATTGCAGGGTTAAAATCCTGCTAGGGGCTGTTGAAAAATAGCAAATAAAAAAATTTGAAAGTTAGAATTACCTAACCTTTAGCAATTTTCTTTTTGTCAGTATACCCGCGCCCCAGCCCGTCTCTGTTTTTGTCTGTTATTAAAAATGGTGTAAAAGGTAGGACGCGGCTGAATGGTTAAAATTGTTACCGCACCAAACGCGAAAAACCTGACGGGCAGTGCGTCTTTCTTGCAAATTCGACGAGTAGGAGGATTTGCTCTTTGACAAGACAAAGAAAAAGTACATTTAAAAAAAATATCTAAAAAAAATTTTACCAACAGCCCCTAGAAAAATAAAAATTTATCCTATGAACGCCTCTCGTTAATATCTAAAAAAATTCTGTCAGCAGGATTATTTTTTTTTGCAAATTTTTAACACTTATAAAACACAAAATTTTTTCTGAAAATATCTTGAAAAAATACTTTACAATTAATAACTTTGTATGTTAAAATAACGCAACTTTATAAGAGTTTGACAGTTAAGTTAGAGAGGACGATATTAATGAAGGTTGTTACGGATTGGTTGAAGAAAGTTACTGATTTTATCATGCCGATAGTTGAAGAACCTGTTGAAGAAGAAGTTATTGAAAAAAAAGAAGAAGTAAAAAGCGAACAGACACAAGCGCAAACTCAAAAGCAACAGACTCAGGCACAAAATTTAGTTGAGACAGTAAATCAACGTCGCGCCGCTATGGGCGGTGGAGTTGCCGCAAGTGTCAACGGTATCGGAAGTTTTAATTATAAAGGCACAGTTTCACGTCCGAATTTGAAACTTATCAAGCCGCCGGAATTTGTTATGAAAGTTTATCAACCTGATAACTACAACCAAACCAAAGGCATTGTTGATGATATTTTGGCGCATAAAGCGGCAGTTGTAAATTATGAAAGCGTTACTTCGGAAGAACAGCTCAGAATGGGTGACTACATTGACGGCGTTTGCTACGCGGTTGACGGCACTGTTACCAAAATTTCAGAAAAAATTGTTTTGTACGTACCCTTCGGAATCAATACAAGCGATATTGCGGCATTGGTTGCCTCTGTACGTCCTCGTTAATTGATAAATAAAAAAAGCTCCTGCTGTAGCTTAAGAAAAGTTACAGCAGGAGCTTTTTTAGTTGAACGGATTGAAAAATTTTAAAATTTTTTTGTACTGTTGCTTTAATTTTGAAGTAATATCAGAATTTATTGCATCTGCAATTTCAATCGCCAATAATGAAAAATCTGTTTCTTGAGAAATTCTTTTGTTCGGAATTAATTTTTTTACAAAGTCCGTGATACTTTCGCCGTGAAAAATTTTTCTTCCGCCGGCATAAGTCAACAGCGCAAAAGTTACAATCGCTGAAATTGTCCACGTTACCGCCATTGGCAAATACTTTATCACATATGGAATTATTTTTTGCAGAATTAAAAATATTACGCCGGCTATTATGCCGAGCAATATGCAAAAAGTTTTTAAAACTAAATTTGCGGCGTATGCAATTAAATTCAAAGATGAAAATTTTGATAAAAACCGAAAAATTTCTGCGCCAAATATAAGTAAAATTATTGCCAGTATTGTCAATATTAAAGTTACTGCCACTTCCTTTTAAAAATTACAGAGTGTCAAAAATTCTGTCGCCCGCGTCGCCCAATCCCGGGACAATATAAGCGTTTTCGTTTAAACGTTCATCAATCGCCGCAGTATATATCGGAACGTCAGGATAATTTTCAGAAATTTTTTTGATACCTTCAGGCGCGGAAATTATACAGACGAAAATAATATCTTTTGCGCCTTCGTCTTTGAGCATTTGCAACGCCTTTAAGGCACTGCCGCCCGTCGCAACCATCGGATCAACCAAAATTATTTTTTTATCTGAAATATTCGGCGGCATTTTTTTATAATATTCAATCGGTTTATGTGTATTTTCATCACGAATCAAACCAATATGTCCGACCGCCGCGTCAGGTAAAACTGTTAAAGCACCGTTGACCATAGAAATTCCTGCGCGAAGAATTGGAACTATTACAAAATTTTCGTCCAAAACTTTCGCCTTGCATTTGGCAATCGGCGTTTCAATTTCAACTTCTTTAGTTTTGAAATCCCGCGCAATTTCATAAATCATAAATACTGCAATTTCTTCAACAATTTGCCGAAAATATTTTGAAGGCGTATTTTTTCGCCGAATTTGAGTTAATCTGTCTTTTAAAATTGGGTGGAAAATCTCTTTTATCATTTAAGCCTTCCTTTATTTGAGTTCTGTTAAAAATTCTTCAAACGGCAAACCGTGATTCCATGCAAGATTTAAATTTTCGGCGTGAACGATACATTTTGTAACAAATTCATCAGCCTTGCGGACAGCCGCAGTTAAATTTTCGCCGTTCATAATCGACGCGGCAACTACGGCAAAAAATACATCGCCTGTGCCGGAACGATCACTTCCGAGACGTTTTGAAGTTACAAAATCAATTTTGCCGTTATCAAAAATAAAATTGGTAATGTTTGAGCCGTCGTCCGCGTCAAGATTTACGCCGGTTATAACAACGCGCCAGCCGCGAGTTTGCGCCGCAATATTCGCCGCCATTATCGCCAATTTTGAATCTGAAATAACGCCGTTTGCAGGGTATGGAATGTTAAGAAGTTCGCAAGCCTCCGTTAAATTCGGTGTAACCAAATCTGCATAGCGCAAAAGTCGTCTCATTCCAATGCACATTTCTTTTGTATAAGTTTTATAAATTTTGCCGTGATCGCCCATTACGGGATCAATCAAAATTTGCGCGTTGGAATGTTTAAGAAAATTTTTGACAATTTCAATTTGTTCCGCCGAACCTAAAAAGCCGGTTGCAATGGCGTCAAATTCCAAATTATTCAGCCGCCAACTTTTTATGTAGTCATTCATTTTGTCGGTATAATCGTCCAAAAAATAATCTTGAAAGCCGGTATGTACCGACAAAATTGCAGTCGGCAACGGGCAGCACTGAATTTTCAGCGCAGAAATTATCGGCAATTCAACTGCCACTGAGCAACGCCCAAATCCTGTAACGTCATTTATCAAGGCTAATTTTTTTTGTTTCAAAATTTTAATCACTCCAAAATTTATTCGTGTTGAGCCATGCGCGTTTTCGCCATTTCCTCAAATTCGCCGCGTCCGTAATTTACAAAAGGTTCAATCGCAATTCCGCCGCGAACATTGAAATTGCCTTCGATTTCCAAATAGCGCGGCTCCAAAAGTTTTATTAAATCGTCGGCAATGCGGTTTACAACTTCTTCATGAAAAATGCCGGTGTTGCGAAAACTCGTTAAATAAAGTTTCAAACTTTTACTTTCAACCAATTTTTCATCGGGAATGTAACGAATTTTCAACTTTGCAAAATCCGGCTGATGAGTTACGGGACAAACGCAGGTAAATTCTTCGCAATTCAGTTTGACGAAATAGTTTTTAGCCGAATTTTTATTT
>CAJOGS010000116.1 GCA_905234045.1 uncultured Selenomonadaceae bacterium
TCCTATCGGAGACAAAACCATACTGGAGACTATTATGGATCAATTCGAGGGAATAGGTTGCACGAAGTTCTATATGTCAGTCAATTATAAGGCTGACATGATGAAATATTATCTTGGCCAGCTTGATCATAAGTATAATATTGAATTCTTCCAAGAAGATAAACCACTTGGTACCATAGGAAGTGTATCGCTACTGAAAGGCAAAATCAATACACCGTTCTTTGTCTCGAATTGCGATAGTATCAATGAACAAGACTATCGCGATGTGTATGACTACCATGTGCAGAACCATAATGATCTTACAATAGTCACCATGGTTAAGAGTTTCCGAATTCCATACGGTGTGATAGAGACTGGTGAGGATGGACTGATGGTCTCACTTAGCGAGAAACCTGAATTGACTTATCAAGTAAATACTGGTGTTTATATTCTAAATCCTACCTGCATTGATGAGATTCCTGAGAATGAGTTCTTTCATATCACTCATTTGATGGAGAAAATCAAAGCCCGAGGCGGCCGCGTGGGTTGCTTCCCCGTAAGCGAACATGCATGGAAAGATATGGGTGAATGGCCGGAGTATTTGAAAATGATAGACGTATTATAAAACCAAATAAAATGACAAATCGAGAAAAATATCATTTTGACGATTTTATACTTGATAATTATAGGCGACTAATCAAATTAGCCAAAGAAAGGGACTTCCAGTTCATCCTACATAAAGACGAATTTGTTGAGGAGAGAAAGGATGTCATTTGGCGACATGATGTAGAGTTTGAGCCAGACATTGCATTAAAGATGGCGCAGATAGAGAATGAAGAGGGTGTAGTGGCAAGTTATTTCTTTCAGTTGCACAGTCCGTTTTATAATGTAGTTGATCCGCATTATAGAGAGGTTTTCCATAGGATTAATAACCTTGGGCATTTAGTGGGGCTTCATTTTGACTCAGCTTATTGGGGTGTTTCTGATGAAAAGCAGTTGGATGAATTCATTGTTTTAGATAAAGATTATTTAGAGAAAAACCTTGGAATAAAGGTTGATACATTCTCTTTTCATAACACAACACCTTTCACTCAAAGTTGTTTGGAATACCGATATGGCGGTCTGATTAATGTTTATTCATCCTATTTCAAGGAGCATTATAACTATTGTGGAGACAGTCTTGGTTATTGGCGTTTTGAACGTTTGGAGGAAGTGTTAGTTAATGACAAAGTGCAGCATCTTCAGGTTTTGACCCATGATGCCAATTGGAATGAAGAAGTACTTTCACCACGTAAACGTTTTGAGGATGTGATGAATAAGCGTGCCAAGCGTCTTATTGATGAGCAGGTAAATGGTTTGCATGAGAAGGGTATGTTATGTCCAGATGATGAGGAGGTCTAAAAAATGAATTCTACAAACAGAGTTATTTCCAATACTGCTGTTTTATATGTGTGTTTGCTCATAAAAATGGCAGTTGGTATCTTCACCGTTCGTTATGTGTTAGAGGGGTTAGGTGAAACGGACTATGGTGTTTATGTAGCTGTGGCTGGTGTTGTTGCGCTATTGGATATATTGAATGCTAATATGACAAACACATCAATGCGATATTTGGCTCGGAGTTTGGGATCCTCTGATAAGGAAATAATGATTAAGACCTTTAATACGACACTGATTATTCATTATATTATTGGGGTTATTACAATTATTTTACTTGAGGTAGGCGGCTGGTTGATGTTTGAATATGTTTTGAAAATTCCAATAGAAAGAATGTTCGCAGCTAAAGTGGTGTTTCAATTTATGGTCGCCACAACTTTTATAACCATTGTAGCAGTTCCGTATGACGCAGTGATGAATGCTCATGAAAAGATTTGGTTGATATCCATTATTGATATTATTGGTGTGGTCTCAATGTTTGTATGCTCAATCTGGATGTTGCACTACAATGGAGATAGACTGATTTTTTATGGCCTATATTTATTGATTATTAACATTGTTTTACGTGTTATTAAGGTATCTATAGCAAAGAGACTTTTTGAGGAAAGCCGTTATGTTTCGAGGAAGTATTATGATAGAACTATTTTTAAATCCATCCTCTCCTTTACAGGTTGGAACCTGTTTAGCTCTTTATCATCAACTGGTTCAAAGCAACTTCAAAGTTTGCTTATTAATGTTTTTTTTGGGGTGAAGTTGAATGCGGCAGAAGGAATCTCACGGCGAATAAACAATTATGTAAATATGGTTTCGGCAAGCATGACTAAATCCATAAATCCTCAAATCATGAAGAGCGAGGGTGGAGGTAATAGAGAGAAAATGCTTCATTTAACTGCGATTGCTTCAAAATACTCTTCGTTTTTGTTTGCGCTAATCGGTGTGCCTCTAGCAATAGAAACACCATATATATTAAATGTTTGGTTGTCAGATGTACCTGAGTATGCGGTTATATTTTGCCAATTATCTTTAATCAATATGTTGATTGCAAAGTTTTCGTTCCAAATCACACAAGCGATAATGGCGGTTGGGAAAATTAGAGATTTCCAAATAGTAGAATCTTTGTTTTATTTGATTCCGGTATTGATATCCTATATGATCTTTAAATTAGGATACCCTCCACAATCTACCTATTATATTGCCTTAATAATGACAATACCGATAACCTTGTTTCGTTTGTATTTTGGCATAATTCGCCTATCATTTTTAAGCAGATGATTGGGCGCGGTACTCGTTTGCGTCCTGATTATGATAAAAATTATTTTACGATAATGGATTTTCGCAATGCTACAAGGCAATTCGCCGATCCTGATTTTGACGGTACACCCGTTGTTATTATTGATGATGATAACGGCGGAAAAAGTGAAGGAACTGAAACGCCTACACCAACAGGCGAAGAACCGCCGGTAAAACCGCCGCCAACTGATCCGAGACTACCTAAAAAATATTATATTGATAGCGTTGAAGTCAATATTTTAAATGAGCGCGTTCAATTTATCGGCAATGACGGCAAATTGATTACCGAAAGTTTGAAAGACTACAGCAGAAAAAATATTTTGCAACGTTACGCCACTATGAATAATTTTATCAAAGAATGGACGACTGCTGAAAAAACTAACGCCATTATTGAAGAGTTGATAACTCAAGGCGTTTTTCTCGACGAACTTAGAGAAATTTCCGGCAAGTCTAAAGATTTGTTTGATGACTTCGATTTAATTTTGCACATTGCTTACGACAAAAAGCCACTAACAAGGCGGGAACGTGTTGAAAATGTAAAAAAACGCGGCTATCTTTATAAATATTCTGATGTTTGCCAAAAAGTTTTAAATGCTCTGCTTGAAAAATATCAGGATAACGGAATTGACGAAATTGAAAATATTCAAATTTTGCGTAATTCGCCATTCTCAAATATTGGCAGTACTGCAAGTATCGTTAAACTTTTCGGCGGTAAAAATAATTATCTGCAGACAATTTTGGAATTGAAAAAAATAATTTACGAGGCGGCTTGATATGTGTTTAGGAAATTTTGTTAGAAGCATTCAAAATACAATGCGCGGCGACAGCGGCATTAACGGCGACGCTCAAAGAATTGAGCAAATGACTTGGATTTTGTTTTTGAAAATCTACGACAAGCAAGAAGAAACTTGGGAAGTTGAAGAGGACAACTATAAATCCATTATTCCCGAAAATTTGCGCTGGAGAAATTGGGCAATCGATGATAAGGACGGCAAAAATTTAACCGGCGACAATCTTTTAAAATTTGTAAACGAGAAATTATTTCCGCAGTTAAAAGCATTGCCGATTAAAGAAAATACACCTATAAAAAAATCAATCGTGCAATTAGTTTTTCAAGATACCAACCAGTATATGAAAGACGGCATTTTATTGCGCGAACTCATCAACAAAATTAATGAAATTAAGTTAGATACTTTGGACGAAATACACGCAATAGGCGAAATTTACGAAAACATTTTGAAAAGTTTACAAAGTGCAGGTAACGCAGGAGAATTTTACACGCCCCGCGCCGCCACTGATTTTATTATTGACAGAATCAAGCCTAAAATTGGCGAAGTTGTAGCTGATTTTGCTTGCGGTACAGGCGGTTTTCTCACTTCAAATCTTAACGCGCTTGAAAAACAAATTAAAACTGCTGAAGATCGTATGCTTTTTAATCAAAGCGTTTATGGCATTGAAAAAAAGCCTTTGCCTTACCTGCTTGCTATAACTAATATGCTCTTGCACGGTATCGACACGCCAAATATTTTTCACGGTAATTCTTTGGAGCGTGACATTAAAAGCTACAAGGAGAATGAAAAATTTTCTGTTATCGTGATGAATCCGCCATACGGCGGCACGGAAAATGACAACATTAAAAAAAATTTTCCTGCTGATTTAAAAAGTAGCGAAACTGCAGACCTTTTTATTGCGCTTATGATTTACCGACTGAAACAAGGCGGGCGCGCCGCTGTCATTATTCCCGACGGCTTTTTATTCGGCACTGACGGCGCAAAGTTGGCTCTCAAGAAAAAACTTGTTACAGAATTAAATTTGCATACCATTATCAGACTTCCCGCCAGCGTTTTTGCTCCCTACACTTCCATTACTACCAACATTTTATTTTTTGACAAAACAAAGACGACTGAAAAAATTTGGTTTTACCGCGTCGATATGCCTGACGGTTACAAACATTTTTCAAAAACTAAGCCGATGAAGTTGGAACATTTCGCAGACTGTCAAGAATGGTGGGACAATCGCCGCGTTATTACTGACGATACCGGCAATTTTAAGGCTAAAGATTTTTCCGCCGCTGAAATTGCTGACAGAAATTTTGATTTAGATTTGTGCGGTTATCCTTCGGAGGACGTGGAAATTTTAAGCCCTGCCGATACAATTAGAGAATTTAAAGAAAAGCGGAATTTACTTAACTCTAAAATTGATAAACGCCTTGAAAAAATTTCTGCGCTGTTGGGGGTTTAACTATGCTTGCTGACAATTTAAGAAAATCTATCCTTCAAGCCGCTATTCAGGGCAAATTAACTGAACAACTGCCGACCGACGGAAACGCGCATGACTTACTGAAAAATATTCGTGCTGAACGCCAAAAACTTATTGACGCGGGAAAAATTAAAGCCGCTCCGCCTTTGCCGCCTATTTTCGATGATGAAATTCCCTTTGATATTCCCGAAAATTGGCAATGGGTACGGCTCGGCGATATTTGTAATTATGGCGAATTTGAATCAATTAACCCGCAAAATATGATTATTGGAAAATTTTTACTGGATTTAGAAGATATTGAAAAAAACTCCAGCAAACTTATAAACAAAAAATTTTTTGACGGCAATAACGCCAAAAGTTCAAAATCCATTTTTTATAAAGGAAATGTGCTTTACGGCAAATTACGTCCATATTTGAATAAAGTTTTAATTGCTGATGAAGACGGTTATTGCACTTCTGAAATTTTGCCGCTTAATTTTGGCAAAAATATTTTTAACGGCTATGCAAAATATTTTCTTATATCGCCGTTTTTTTCTTCATACGCTACAAATTTATCGTGCGGGACAAAAATGCCGCGTCTGCGTACTGAAGACGGAAAAAAAGCTTTATTTCCATTGCCGCCGCTTGCCGAACAAGAAAGAATCGTTGCAAAAGTTGAAGAACTTTTGGCAGAATTACAACCGCTTGAAGAATCTGAAAAATCACTTGACCAACTTGAAAAAGATTTTCCGCAAAAAATAAAGGCGTCATTGTTGCAAGCCGCCATTCAAGGCAAACTTTCTGAACAACTGCCTACTGACGGCGATGCTAAAGATTTGCTGGTTAAAATTCGCGCTGAACGCCAAAAACTCATTGACGTGGGAAAAATTAAAGCCGCTACACCATTGCCGCCTATTTCTCCTGATGAAATCCCTTTTGATATTCCTGAAAATTGGCAGTGGGTGCGGCTCGGCGATATTTGCGAAATTGTTGGTGGTGGTACACCCTAAATTAACGCTAGGTATTTATTTTGCTCATTTACGGGAACTTTAAGAGCAGCCATAGCTTGTGTTGCAGTCAATTCATAAGTTTCCATTAAATTGCGGATACTTTCAATTAAAGTATTTTGTTTAGTTTCAGCTTCAGCTTTTTCAGCTGCTTCTTTTGCCG
>CAJOGS010000117.1 GCA_905234045.1 uncultured Selenomonadaceae bacterium
GTTATTTTCTGTACAAACTGCGCGCAGATTTTTTTCAAGCGAAGAATTAGCCGCCACGCCGCCCGCCAATACAATTTTTTTCAGATGAAAATTTTTTGCCGCGTCAACAGTTTTTTCAATCAGTGAATCTACAACCGCCTTTTGAAAACTTGCCGCCACGTCAGCATTATTGACAGTTTCGCCTTTCATTTGCGCCGAGTTCAAATAATTCAGCACGGCAGATTTTAAACCGCTGAAACTGAAATCAAATTCTGAAACTTTTGGGCGCGGAAAGTCTATAGCGTCAGCATTTCCGATTTTTGCCAGTTTGTCAATTTCCGGGCCGCCGGGATATGGCAAATTCATAACACGTGCAATTTTGTCGAACGCTTCGCCCGCCGCGTCATCGCGTGTCTGTCCCAAAAGTTCAAAATCGTTGTAGTCATTCATTTTAATCAGCGCAGTATGTCCGCCGGAAACTACCAACGCCAAAAATGGCGGCTCCAATTCCTGCGAACTTAAAAAATTTGCGAAAATGTGCCCTTCCAGATGATTTACTGCGATTAGCGGAATTTTTAAAGCGTATGCTAAAGTTTTTGCCGCCGATACGCCGACTAAAAGCGCGCCGACTAAGCCGGGCCCGTAGGTTACGGCGATTTGATTTATTTCTGAAAGTTGTACGCCGGATTTTGAAATTGCCTCGTCGATAACCGGCATAATGTTTACAATATGTTTTCGCGACGCAATTTCAGGCACTACGCCGCCAAATTTTTGGTGTAACGGTATTTGCGTCGAAATGACATTTGAAAGTATTTCACGACCGTCGCACAGGACTGCCGCCGCCGTTTCGTCGCAACTCGTTTCAATTCCCAATGTTAAAATTCTTTTATCCAATAAATTTTGCTCCTTAATTTTTTAGATGGCTAGATTAATAGATGGTTAGATGGTTAGGGGTTAGTGGTTAGTTACTGACAATCTGACGATCTAACCATCTGACGATCTAACCATCTGACGATCTAACCATCTGACGATCTAGTCCTAGATCGGTATTCCACATTATTAAAGCGTCTTCGCCGTTGTCAATGTAATATTTTGGACGCCTTCCGACGCTTTTTAAACCAAAACTTTCATAGAGTTTTATAGCCGCCGTATTTGACGGGCGAACCTCCAAAGTTACGGCATTTGCGCCGCGTTCCTTGCAAAGTCTCAGCAATTCGCCAAAAAGTTTTGTACCGTAACCGCGCCCGCGATATTCCGACAAAACTGCCACGCTCATTACTTCAGCTTCATTAAATGCAAGCCACGCGCCCGCATACGCCACAATTTTTTTATCAATTTCGCCGACAATGTAAACCGTGTTTTTGCGTTGGACAACTTCATAAAATGTATCACGTTTCCACGGCAAGGCGAACGATTTTATTTCAATTTCTGAAACAGCGTCCGCGTCTTCAGGTTTCATTTGTCTGAAAGTAATTTGCATTTTAAATCCTCAAAATTTGCATACATTGTAAAAGCGTCTTCGCCGCCCATGTAGTATTTTTTTATTCTGCCGATAATTTGAAAGCCGAATTTTTTGTAAAGCTGCAAGGCGGGAACGTTATCTACTCTGACTTCTAAAGTCATATATTTTGCGCCGTGATTTTTGGCGCGTTTAATTGATACAGATAAAATTTTTTCGCCGATGCCGCGCCCTTGAAATTCCGGCAATACTGCAATAGTCATATTGTAAGCCGCGTTGCGATGAAATTTAATTCCGTTGCAAGCAACAATTTTACCGTCAATTTCGCCGACGATATATTCAGAATTTTTGTCGCTCAGTTCGTCAATAAAAAAATCTTCGTCCCAACCGTCTGCGCCAAAACAAATTTTATCTGTCTCGGCAACTTTTCCAACGTCTTCAAGCGTCATTCGTCTAAAAATAATTTCGCCCATTTAAAATTTTAGCTCCATTAAAAAACCGTCTTCATGAGTTTTCTTGTAAAAATCTTTCAATCGTTCGGTAATTTTTAAGCCGAAACTTTCATACAAATTTATTGCAGGAAAATTATCAGTTAAGGCGTGTAATTGTACGACTTCGCCGCCGCGTTGACGAATGAAATCTATTATTGCCGAAAAAAATTTTTTACCGATGCCGCGTCCTTGAAAATTTGGATCAACAGCAAATTTTAATATACTTGCAATTTTTTCTTTAAATTCAATCATTGAGTAGGCGACGATTTTTTTATCAATTTCTGCAACAAAAGCGAAAGTTTTGTCACGATTAAAGCGAAATTTAAAATAGCCCAACGACCATACCGACGAAATATCAAAGACTTTAGATTCAATGTTAAAAGCGGCTTCAATATCTTCAGATGACATTTCACGGAAAATTATTTCTGCCGTTTCTCCCATAATTCTTCAGCCTCCGAACGTCGAATATAAAGCGGTTCCATATTCATAACGTTTGAAATTTCGCCCGCGTCCAATAAATCTTTGCCGCACATTGCAACATTGACTGCGCGCGGCATTCTGCAATTTATCGGCGCAATTTTTACATTCGGCGGCAATTCGACTTTTATTTTGTTCAGCATTTCGCCGCACAAAAAAACTTCAGAATCAATTTCGCCCGCGCTTGTAACAATTTCATCAATATTTTTGACTTCAATTTCTGAAAGCGGCTTGCACGCCTTAAATTTTTGAAAATAGGCGCGGCTTTTCTGCGCGTCCAAAAGTGGAATAATTACCGCGTTATTTGTCGGGAAGTGGTAAGAAATTGCCTGTAAAGTCGGAACGCCGATAATTTTTATTTGCCACGCATACGCCAAAGATTTTGCAGTTGCCAAACCGATTCTTAAACCGGTAAAAGATCCGGGACCAATGCTGACGGCTACCGCGTCCACTTTTTCGACGTTGGCAATTTTTAAAGCCTTTTCAATTTGCGGCAATAAAGTTTCAGAGTGCGTTAATTTTGCCTCTTGAGAAATTTCGGCTAAAATTTTTTCATCAGATACAATGGCGACGCTTGCAACGCGGGTAGCCGCCTCAATTCCTAAAATTATCAAATTTACACCTCTAATCGTCCGTGCTTACGAAGTCTTCAAGTTCTTTGATAAAGTCAATATGTTCTTCGCCAACGCAGGAAAAAGTTATCCGGCGCATATTGCGCTTTTCCTTAATTCTTTCAATTTCAATTCTGACATAATCATCAGGCAAGGCGTTAGGAAATTTTTCAGCCCATTCAATTAAAACAATTCCTTCAGGAAAGTCCGTGTATTCGTAAAAGCCGATTTCTTCAAGTTCCTCTTCAGTTTGGATTCTGTATAAATCGAAATGCACGATTGGGCAAAAACCTTCGTAAATGTTCATTAAATTGAAAGTCGGGCTTGTAACTTCGCCTTGAACTCCCAAAGTTCGTGCCATACTCTGTACAAATAAAGTTTTTCCTGCGCCAAGATTTCCTTCAAGACAAACTATAGTACCTTCTCGGATTCTTTGTGCTACTTTTCCCGCTAATTTTACCGTCCCATAAGGGGACTGCGTTATGTGCGTAAACAAAAAAATTTTCACTCCTTATCAAAGTTCAAAAATTTACTAAGTCTATTTTAAACAAAAAAATCCTGCCTGTAAAGGAAGAATCAAATTTGGTAGTTTTTTATTTTAAATTTATATTTATGTTTACAGATGAATGAATTAATTTTCACCTTTATTTCGCTAATCCTTAGGTGCTGTTGAATAAGCCTGTTTTTAAAAATTTTTTTTCTAATTGAACGAACTTTTTCTTTGCTCCGCACGTCCTGTGCGGCTTCTTAGTTTTTCGCTATCATCTAACAAAAAATAATTCGTTAGCAATTTCAATCAATTTTTCAACACGCACTAGCCCTTAGCCCCTATACCGCCGCACTTTGCGGATTTTGGAAAAATATTTTTTATGTTTCATAAAATGTATAATGGTTGCCTGTAAATTTTTTACTTTCATACGCGGCAGAATCTGCCTGTTTATAAATTTCGGCGAAGGAGAAATTTTCATCAACAGTGAAGAATGCCGCGCCCAAACTGACGGTAATTTTTCTTGTGCCGAGTTCGGGAATTTCTATGGCGTCAATTTCGTCAAAAAAGTTTTCAATAAAAACTTCGCCGTAAGTTTGATTAACAACGCCGACAACATAAACTGCAAATTCATCGCCGCCGAGCCGCATTGTTACATCGGTATTGCGGAAAGTATTTTTCAAACAATCGGCAATGGCTTTAATAACTTTATCGCCAACGTTATGCCCGTAATTGTCATTTATCGACTTGAATTTATCTGCGTCCAGCAGACAAAACATTCCTTCAACGCCTTCAGCCATTAAATCTTGCATAGCTTTTTCGCCGCTGCCGCGATTTTTTAAACCTGTCATCAAATCTGTTTGCGAAAGATAAAGTAATTCAGCCTCGCGCTTCTTTTCATCTTCAATTAATTCAACGGCAAAAACTACTTGCATTGCAGAATTTTTTTCATCTGATTCAATGGCTATGAAATAAGCCTTACACCAGCCGTATTCTATGGTACGAAATTCATGTTGAATGACGCGGTTTTCTTGCAGACGCTGTGGAAGAGTATCGAGTACAACAAAATTCAACATAGATTTTAAACTTTCAAGCGCGGTAATGTTTTTGATTGATTTTTCAAGTTGTTCTGCGGCGTTGTCCGGTTCGGTAATTGTAATTATTTTGTATTCGGGATCGGAACTTATTTCATGAATTGAATTATTTTTCAAGTCAATCAAATGTGTTGATATATATAATTTGGCGTAACTTGCCAGACCGTGTTTTTTGGCGGTTTCTTCTAATTGTTCACGATCAATTCTGAGTGCAAGTCTTACAAAAAATAAAAATATTCCCAACGCAATAGAAAATGAAATAATCATATAGATAATTAAATTTGAAAAATCGCCTTGAATATTTTCGGCATTGCGGCGCACTATTAAATATAAGTCCAATTCCGGCATATATTTTGAAACAGTGTACATGTTATTTTCTTTAGTGATTGAAAATTGGGTAGATTTATTTATATTAACGATGTTTTGAAAGTGCGCTATGTTTATATTCATGATATTTGTATCAAGTTGAACTGCGCCGTATTGGTCAACCAAAGTAATTTCAACATTATATGCCTGTTCGTCGGTTATCAAAAAATTTTGAAGTTCGCTTAAATATTTTCCAATACCGCAAACGCCCAATAAATTCCCGTTATCGTCTTCAATTCGTGCGCATACAAAAATTGTCCAAATGTTATTGTTTATTTCATCAACTTCAATATCAAAATCGTAGGGTAATTTTTTATCCAGAAAAAGTCTGTACCAAATATCGTTTTTATCGTTGTCAACGTCAATATATTTGTTAAAGCCTTCTGGCGAATAATAAATTTTCGTTTTGTCGGAAACGATAAAGCCGGTAGACAGATTAAAAGATTTTTTTAGCGAGGACAAATAATTTTCCATTCTATAAACATTGTCTTCAAAAGAAGATTTATCTTCCGTTCTCAGTTGTTCAATCAAAGGAATATCTTTTGACATAACGCGCGCAATCATCACGAGTTTTAAAAGTTCGGCATTAAGATCGTCATAAACATTGGCTGTAATAAATTTTACAGTTTCTTCGTCATGTCTGTCGATAACGTTTTGCAAAACAAAACCGGAAATTAAAATTGCCAAAAAAGATATAATTGCCGTCGATAACAAAATAGTTTTTGTAATATTTTTATTGTTTCTCAAAAAATCTTTCATCAATCATCACTTAAAATCAAAATTTCCAATATGATACTGCAACGGGGAAATTTTTTCAATGAAAATTAAACCGTTTATCAAAATAAGGCGATAAGACGCCGAATTTAATACAAATGAATTGCAGATTTTTTTCTAGGGCGTGTTGAAAAAGTCTGTTATCAAATTTTTGGTTGAACTTTTTTATATTTTGAACGTACTTTTTCTTTGTCTTGTCAAAGAGCAAATCCTCCTACTCGTCGAATTTGCAAGTACAGCAAATACTCGTACTCCTCGCATTTGCAAGAAAGACGCTTTTTGCAGTGCTGTTTTTTCGTCCGCGAAAAAAACGCACCTGCCTGCAAATGCGATGAATAAGAGCATTTGCTCCGCGCGTCCTGCG
>CAJOGS010000118.1 GCA_905234045.1 uncultured Selenomonadaceae bacterium
TACCAAACTATCCAACTACTTTTGCTTCGGAAAAAAGAACGTACATTTAAAAATAAAAAAACATCAGTAACTAAATTTAATCAGTAAAATTTTATTTTTTCAACACGCCCTAACTACTAACGACTAGACACTAGCCCCTAAAAAGGCTGGCGCGTAATTTCGACAAGTCCCAGCGGCGTTATATCAACTATAAAAGTTTTGCCGCCGTCAATCTGCGCGAGTTTTTCCAGATACTCAAGCAGATTTTTTTTGTGCGCGTCGTACTTCATATTCACAAAATCAATAATAATAATGCCGCCGATATTTCGCAGGCGAATTTGTTTCATTGCAAGTTCAGCCGCCTCAATGTTCGTTCTGAAAATATCGTCCGTGCCGCCGGTATTCACGTCAATAACCGTCAACGCTTCAGTTTTTTCAATGACGAGAAAGCCGCCGGAATTTAATTCAAGTTCTTTTTTCTGCAGATTTTTAACTTCAGTATCGACGCCAAACATTTTAAAAAGTTCTTCGCCTTCGTAGTGCAAAAGATTTTCTTCAGGAATTAAATTTTCGACGCGCCGAAAAATTTTCAGATTGTCAGTCACAAAAACTTTTAACTCGGAAATATTTTCACGCAAAATTTTTTCAAGTAAATCTTCGCCGTAAATCAATGACGGAGTTTTTTTATTTTCGGCAACTTTTAAAAGTTCGTGCCAAAAATTTACACGTTCGTTAATTTCTGCAGTCAATTCATCTGCAGTAGAATTTTCAGCCGCCGTGCGAATAATTACGCCAAAATTTTTTGGCAGTAATTCTTTTGCCAAACTTTTAAGGCGGGATTTTTCAGCAGGCGGAATTTTTCTTGAAATGTGAATGGCGTTTGAATTTGGCAGGAGAATAATTTTTTGAGACGGCAAAGAAATTTCTAAAGTTGCACGCGCCGCCTTGTAGTGTTCGGCGTCTTTTTCAATCTGTACCAAAACAGTATCGCCTTCGCACAAATTTTTTTTGCCGAATTGCAGAAAAACATTTTTATCGCGCCCAATATCTAAAAATGCCGCTTGCATACCGGGCAAAATTTTTTCTACCCGCGCTTTAAAAATACTGCCGACTAAGCGCGGCGGCTCGTTGTCACGTTCAATAAAATAACTTTGCGGCTCGTCGTCATTCAATATAAAAATTTGCGTTTCGCCTTTTCGGCGACTGACTAAAATTTTTTTCATATCATCACCGCTGAAAGTATAATTTCAATTCCAATCCTTGACAAGTTTTAAAACCACGTCGGCAATTTCCTGCTCCTTTTGTTGGTAAGTGTGTCCAGTTTTTTCGATAAAAATTAATTTATTTTCCTGCGCGGTCGGAATATGATTATTGATATTTTTCAAAAATTCGGCGGGATTGCCGCAAGTAAAATTGTCGTACGTGCCAATAACAAGCGCGCCGCTGTGAGTAATTTTTTCAGCCTGTGAAAAATCGCCGTCGCCCACATGCACATTATTTAAAATGTCTGAAAGCCGCCAATCCGCCGCCGTGTTCGCCGTGCAAATTACCCATCCCATGAACGGGAACGGCAAAATATTTTCTCCTTTGCCGTAGCGAATCATTTTTGAAATAATTGCTTTTTCCTGCGCGGTAACGCCCTTTGTCATATAACTTATATTCGCAGGACTCAACAAAATAAAATGTTCCGGTAAATTTTTATCGTGGTGGCTTGAAAGGTAATGAATAACCTTGTTTGCGCCGAGTGAATGTCCCGCCAAAATTACGTGGGTATAATTTTCAGCGGCAAATTTTAAATATGCGCCAATATCTTCATCAGTATAAGAAAATCTTTCGTTCCACGAGCCGCAAATTTCTTTTTCGCCGCTTTTAATATTGTAAGTTTCAATTTCTGAAAAGGCGTCGTTAGTTTGCGCGTAAATAAAATTAATCCCCCCTACCCCATTTAAAGTTTCTCCAATGTTGTAATAAAAAGGGTTGCTGTAAAAATTGCCGTGAATACCCGTTATTGCAATTACAACTGTATCTGCATTTTTTGTATCGTCAAAAAGTACGCCGTTTAAAATCGTGCCGCGTTCAGTCGCAATATTTAATTTCTTCATTTCATCAATCCTTGTGAAAAATTTATTGACATATCCCGTTACGGGGGTTAAAATTGTGAAAATTTTTAAGGAGGCATCATTATGAATATTTTAATTGCCGCGTTGTGTTTCGTTGCAGTTCCTTCAATTTGTTCTGCACATTCCGGAACTTTGATTAATGCCTGCACAAGTTATTTGCCTTTTATTGCGCCGATAGTCGCAGGAGTTGTTGCAAGTTTCAAAAATTTCTTTGGAACTTTTTTGGCAAGTTTTAAAAATTTTTTTGACAGATTTAATAAAAAATAATTTTGTAAAATTGACTGCTGACGCGGCAGTTTTTTTATTTTCTGAAAATGCAACGGTGCGAAGGCGAAGAGTAACAGGCGTTACAAGATAAACATTTTGAAATTTCAATTTCGCCGCGTTGTAATTTTTTTGGAAAATCAGGCTCGCGCAGGAGCGGTCTTGAAATTGACAACGCCGCAATATTTGTATCGTTCAAAATTTTTTCCATAATATTTTTACTCCGCCAACCGCCGACACAAATTACAGGAATTGAAATTTCATCAGCAAGCCGCGCCGCAAATTTTGAAAAATATCCTTCATTGACACCTGCGCGAATCCCTGCAACTGATGTACCGTTGCCGCTGATTTCTATTGAATCAATTCCCGCCGCCGCCAAATTTTTACAGATCGCCAAACTTTCATTTTCGGCAAGTCCGCCGCGTGTAAAATCACTGCAATTTATTTTTATTGTAACGTGCAAATTTGGCGAATTATTTTTAATGCCGCGCAAAATTTCAAATAAAATCCTTGTACGATTTTCAGTATTGCCGCCGTATTGGTCGGAACGTTGATTTACAAGCGGGCTGATAAATCGACTTAAAAAGAAAAAATGCGCCGCGTGAATTTGCACGCCGTCAAATCCTGCAATTTCCGCACGTTTTGCCGCGTCAATAAATTTTTTTATGACAGCCTTAACTTCGGCGGTCGTCATTTCATTTTCGGGAATTTCTTCAAAGTCTCTGTAATACGCGCCCAACGCCAACTGCGAAATTATCGGGCAATTTTCAGAATGAACAATTTCAACAAGTTTTTTGTACTGCTCAATTAAAAAATCTTCAGAAAGTCTCATCATTCCGCCGAAATAAAAATCATTCGTCGCCACGCTTGTAAATCCCGTGATAATCGCTCCGACGTCGCCTTTTGCAAGTTCGGAATAAATTTCATAAGTTTTGGCGTCAATTCCGCCGTTCAATTCGGCGATTCCTTCCCACGTGGCAGAACGTATCAAGCGATTTTTCATCTGTAAATTTTTCATTTCAACCGATTCAAAAATTTTTTTCATTTCCAAAACTCCAATTTGACTCTTTATTTTCGACAAATTATATTGATTTAAAATATTTTTGAAAGAAGGCAGATTTTTATGACTGCCAAAATTTCTTATCCGATCGACGCAAAATTAAACGACGTTACAGAAAAGCGTTGCCCAATTTTGCACGCAATGAAAATTCTCGGTTCAAAATGGAAATTGCCGATTCTTTGGTACTTGCACGAAAAAGAAAATACCCGTTTCAACGAACTTAAACGCCGCGTAACGGGTATTACTCAATTTATGTTGACGAAATCTCTAAAAGAACTTGAATTTGACGGCTTAATTAATCGCAAAGTTTTAAAAACAGATCCGCCGCAAATTGTCGAATATTCATTAACGCCGCTTGCAATGGAACTTTTGCCCGCGCTCAATGAATTGTACATTTGGGGCAATAAACATTTAGGAAATTAAAATTTTTCATCAAAATTTTTCATTAAAATTTAATATTTTCGTGTTACAATAAACAAAATTTTCAAGGAGGGATTCACGATGATTAAAAAAATTTCTCTGGTTGTAATGTTGGCAATGGCGATGATTTTTGCCGTCGCGCCGACTCAAGCCGCCGCTGAAGAAGTTTATGTCGGCAACTACAACGACGGTTCAAATGTTTACCTGCTTACTCATATGATCGTTATTAAAAGCGTTCGCCCCTACTCTTTTAACTGCAGAGTTCGCGCAGGGCGTGATTACCTCGACTATTATTTTTATCCCGTGAATGGCAGCCCTTACTACAAAAATTCTGAAGGTTATTCCGGCTTTGCAAATCCCGAACAATCGCCCGTTGCATGGAATATTTATCGCTATGTTGCAAATCGCTGGTAAAATTTTTTTGACAATAAAATTTAAAGCGGGAAAATTCTCGCTATTTTTTTATGCGTAATTATATTTTTTCCGATTCTTGTACAAAATAAAAAATGTCAGCAGACTTGCCGCAATTTCTGCAACAACTATTGAATACCAAATGCCGTCAATGCCGAAAATCAGCGGCAGTAACAGCACGCAACCTATTTCAAAAATGAAAGTGTGCACAAATGAAATTACCGCCGAAATTAAGCCGTTATTCAGCGCGGTAAAAAATGCCGAGCCGAAACTGCTGAATCCCAAAAACAAAATCGAAATAATTTGTATTCTGAAGGCGTGGATTGTCAAATTATAAAGGTCTTCATCATAGCCGACAAAAATATTTGCAAAGGGCGCGGCTAAAATTTCTGCAAGCGTAAACATTGCAACGCCTGTAACTGCAACTATAACTAAACTTTTTCGCAATAAATTTTTCAGTTCGTCGTAACCTTTTGCGCCGTATTGGTAACTGATTGCGGGCGAAATTCCCATTTCATAGCCGAAGAAAACAGCCGCAAATATAAACGCCACGTACATTATAACGCCGTAAGCCGCCACGCCGTTTTCACCAATGTATTTTATCAGTTGATAGTTGTACAGCATTGAAACTATTGACATTGCGGACATATTGACAATTTCCGACGAACCGTTAATGCACGCTTTTATAAAAATTTTGCCATAAAATTTTGTTTTCAATGTCAAATGCAGGAGACTGTCATTTTTGCGGGCAAAATAAATAATTTCCGCCAAAATGCAAATAGTTTGGCTGATAACAGTTGCAAGAGCCGCGCCGACTAATCCCCAGCCGAATACAACTATAAAAAGCGCGTCAAGCAAAATATTTGTGACGCCGCCCAAAATTGTAACGTACAAACCGAGTTGCGGCTTTTCTGCCGTTACGAAAAAAGATTGAAATGCAAATTCAGTTATGAAAAACGGCAACGCTACAAGCGCGATTCTTCCATACAAGACAGAATACTCAAGCAGTTCACCTTCTGCGCCGAGAAATTTTAAAATTTCCGGCAAAATAAAATATCCTGCCACTGCAAAAATTGCGCCGATTACCAACATAACATAAATTAACATTGAAAAATATTTGTTGGCGCGGTCGTTATCACCTTCGCCCAAAGTTTTGCCGATAATCGCCGCGCCGCCCGTGCCGATCATTGAACCGAACGCGCCTAAAATCATCAGTATTGGAAATACTAAATTTATCGCCGCAAATGAAATTTTGCCGACGAATCTTGAAACAAAAAGACCGTCCACAATGTTATAAATCGAAGTAAAAATTACCATTGCGATTGACGGCAGGACAAATCTCAAAAGTTTTTTATATGTGAAATGTTCGCTTAAATGTATTCTCAACTAATCACTCCTTGTAGTTTGATATTGTGGTAGTGGTTGCTGGTAAACTAGATTTTAGAATGTGTATATTTTTGTTAAATTTTTTATTTAACGAACTTTTTCTTTGCTCGCCCTGTAAATGCTCTTTAGTTGCGGCGGCAGTCGTCCGTGATCGCCGTTTATTGTTCTATCATGCGTTACACAATTTTTGACTTTACCAACAGAAACTAGGGCGTGTTGAAAAATTCCAAAATCTACAATTTTTTTTAAATCCGCAAAGTGCGGACGGAAAATATTTACTAGTGCGTGTTGAAAAAGTCTGTTATAAAATTTTTTGGTTAAATTTTTTATATTTTGAACGTACTTTTTCTTTGTCTTGTCAAAGAGCAAATCCTCCTACTCGTCGAATTTGCAAGTACAGCAAATGCTCGTACTCCTCGCATTTGCAAGAAA
>CAJOGS010000119.1 GCA_905234045.1 uncultured Selenomonadaceae bacterium
GTTCACAGCCGCCCTGCGCCGCAATGTAGCAAAATGTTATCAATTCACGATCTTTATTTGAAAGTCCGTTGCGCGTGTAATAATCGCCGAAACAATTCGCCGCCAACATATAATTCATATTGCCGTTTTTCCAAAAATCTTTCATCTGTTCGCCGAAAAGTTCAACCTGTTTTGCAGTTCCTGCCGCGCGGCGATTTTCCAAATTTGTCGTCGTTTGCGATTCAAGCGGCAATTTTATTTTTTTCGCCTTCATAACTTCATTTGTCGCCGTCAAAAAAGGTTTCGTCCTGCCGATTCCAAGATATGCCGTCGCTTGATAAACAATTTCTTTTGCCTCCACAGGCGTTAAGCCGTCATCAAGTGCCACATTTAAGACGCTTTTAAATTCTTCAACGCCTTGACAGCCCAAAAGCGCAGATAAAATTGACATGTACCGCGTGCGATTGTCCAATTTCCCCAATGAAGGTACTTCCTGTGTTGAAAAATAATTGAAACGCTCGGTAAATTCAGGGTCTGCTTTTCTTGTTTCAGAATCAAAATGCATTGCGCTTTTATCGACAGTGGCCGCCGCCGCGCCGCCGCCTACCGTTCCAAAAATTCCCAACATTGCTGACATTAATAAAAATTTTTTCATTTTCATAAAATCACCCTTACAAATTTGCGCCGATTTTATAAGCCTCGTCGCCAAATTTTGAACTTTCAACTGCACTGCGATAGCCGCAACCTACCGCCAATACTGCGCCGACATTTTCCCATTCCATGTATTTTACCAAAGTTTCATAGTGCGTATTTAAAGCCGTCATTGTCCAATCGTTGTTATTCCACGCCGTCGCCAACAACAATGATTTTTTGTGATGAAGTTTTTCGGTGCGTGAATAAAATCTGTCAATTATAGTTTTCAACTGCGCCGACATTCCGAAATAATAAAGCGGCGTAACTAAAACCAATAAATCTGCTTCCAACATTTTAGGCATTAATTTTTTTGAAATTGCGTCGTCAAAAATACAATCGCCGTCCATTCCGCAACTGTCGCAACCTTGACAGGGATGAGTTTCTTCGTTCGCCGCGTCGAATGTAAAAATTTCGTGCCCTGCCGATTTTGCGCCTTCAATAAATTTTTGCGCCAAATATCTCGACGTTGATTGATTTTCAGAATGTGGACTGCTGTTAATTACAACAATTTTCATTTTTGCCCCTCCGGAAATTTTCGATTCTGCGGCAACGTTTTTATCGTCGGCAACTGCCGCAATTCCGCAACCGCTCAAAAATAAAGTCGCCGCGCCGACGCTTAGAACTTTTAAAAAATTTCGCCTTTCCATAATTTCACCTACAACAATTTTAAAATGCAGTTGTACGCCAATTCATAAATCGTGTGATAAACAAAATTTGTTTCCGCCGCGTCCATTGCGTCAATTTGTTTTTGATTTACTACCGCGTAGGGATAAATTCCATAGATGAACGGGAAAAACACGTACAAAAATTTTTCCTTGTCATTTTCCGACATATCGCAAAAAAATTTATCCAAACATTTTTTCACCGTTCGCAATGACTGCCCGTAAACTTTTTTGAACTCTATTAAATTTTCTTGCCGGCTGTTCATTTCCATATCAAAATGATTCATTGACATTAATTTTAAAAGTTGTTCCCGATTCTGCAGAGACTTCGCCAACAAGTCTGCAAATTCTTCCCGCGTCAATTTTTCGTGACTCGAAATAATTTGCTCCAGTTCGATTATCCAAAGTTCATATTCTTTTTGGTGCAACGCCAAAAAAATTTCTTCCTTCGTGTTGAAATAATTATAAATCGAAGTGCGCGTAAATGAAGTTATTTTCCCGATTTCAATAATTGTTATGTCCTTGAAATTCATCGTTTGATAAAGTTTTTCACACGCGGAAATAATTTCTTCGCGCCGATTTGAACTAAATTCTGCTGAAACTTTCGGCATTTTTCACACCTCCTTTTTAAATTGACACGCTGTCATTAATCGAATTTTATATCTAAACTGACACTTTGTCAATATTTTTTAATAAAATTCAAAACGCCAAAATTTTTCTTGTAAATATAAAAATCTCTGAAAAAATTTCATAAATGCCGACAAAATATTTTAAAAATCATACGCGCTTATTTATTCAGTAATAACTGCACTGCCAATTTTGTAAAAAAAAATTCATTACTCGATTGAATAATGAATTTTTAAATTTATTTTCCGTAACAGCAAAAATTATTTTTTGAGTTCTTGAAGTTTCGGTCCCATAATACGTTTGTAAGCCTCAACGCCCGGTTGATTGAAGGCGTCAACATTTGCAAGTTCGCCTTCATACGCTACCGACATTGCCAACATATACAAAAGTTCGCCGAGATGATACTCATTGAGTTCAGGAAGTGTAAAGCAAGCGTTAAAGCGTTTGTTGGATTTAAGCGCGTCTGCATTTGATTGGCGTGCAACTTCCAATGCTTGACTCATTGTAACGCCGGAAATGTCGGCAAGTTTTTTAGTTTCGGGGAATACATTCGGAATGACATAATCACTTTCCCATTTCGCAACTTTGATGAACTGCACAACTTTATCAAGTGCGCCTTCTTGATGTTGTTGAGTTTGAGAGTGCATGTCAGTAGTACCGACTGCAACAAGCGGTGTGCGTCCGTAGCAAACTTCTTTGCCGTCTTTGTCGAATTGCTTGCCGAGTGATTCAGCCAAAAGTTGGATATACCATTCAGACAAAGATTTCAAATAATCGCCGTAAGGCATCATAACTTCAATATTGCGTCCGTATTTCTGATAGGCGGCGAATTTTAAAGCCGCATTCAACATTGCGGGATTTTCAAACAGATTTTCATTCTTGCAAGCCTCGTCCATATCGCGTGCGCCTTCAAGGAATTTTTCAATATCAATACCGAGAACGGCGGCAGTAACCAAGCCGACTTCGCAGAAAATGCTGAAACGTCCGCCGACGCCGTCCGGAACTGCGAATTGTTGCCATCCGTTATCTACTGCAAGTTGTTTCAAAATAGTTTTCTTTTCCATGTTGGGATCGGTAACTGCAACAACTTCAATTTCAATGTTGGCGGCTTTTTTGAGTTCGTCCAGCATAACCATAAAATTACTCATTGTGTCGAGAGTGCCGCCACTCTTTGAAATGCAGATTAAGCAGACTTTCAATTTGCGTTTTTCGTGCGATTCGGTAACGCCCGCAATAAATTTAATGTGATTGATAATGTCACGAGTGCGGCGTGGATCAATATTTTGTCCGCTGAAATAGACACGCGGCAAGCCTTTGCGTTCTTCGTTAGTTTTGGCGTTCCAAAGTTCGCCGCCGAAAATGTCAAACAAAACTTTATTGCCCAAGAAAGAGCCGCCGATACCGAGCGAAACTACAACGTCAATATTATTGCGGAGGTGTTCGGTAAATTCGTGCAAGCGTTTAATACTTGCGGGCGAATTGAGATTAAGTTTTCCGTTTTCTTCGGTAATGTATGGAAGTTTGGAGAAATAAACTTTTTCAGGCGTGCCGTCTTTGGAAAGATGCGCCTTGATAAAGCCGCTTTCTCTCATAACTTTCATAGCTTCGTGAGCCTTCGCCAAATCTTCTTTGTAGCTGTTAAGGTCGGCTTGTGTAACTTTGCCTTCGCCGAAAAGGTTATCATAATCGAAAGTGAAACCGCTTTTTAAAACTAATGCCATTGTAAAACTTCCTTTCAGTTTTTGTAGTGGTTAGGTTCTGTTAGAAAAATCTTGAGTGTTTAATTTTTTTAGATTTAAATTTAGAGTTAGATTTCTTTGCTGAAATATATTTTTTTAACTTACTTTTCTTTGTCCAAGCCACAAAGAAAAGTAACAAAATAAAATGCGTCCAAACCGCCAGAGATTCAATCCTGCGTGGCTTGCGTAGCATGCGCGGTGAGGCGCGCTCTTTAGCGGGCATGCTCTTTAGTTAATCAATGGCGGCGGCGCGCGTCCTTGCGCGCCGTGTTCTACTACTTGCAAACGTTGCACAGTTTTTTTTACTAACCACTAACCACTAACTACTAGCCCCTAATAAAATTAGTGCCTGTCCAATTTTCTTTTTCAGGTAAACCAAATTTTTCTTTGCCGAGCGCAATGCTTTTCATCAGGAAAATCATATTTCTTGCAAGCGTCCGCATTGTCTGCAAGCCTTCAGCATCTTTTTCAACTTCGCCCTGTGCAAGTCCAAAAGCCAAATTCCAATATTGACTGGCGGCAATCGGCATATTTGAAATAGTGAAATATTTATTAATTTCGTCAAAAGTTGCAACGGAACCTGCGCGACGCGCAACAGCAACGCTTGCGCCAACTTTCATAGTTTTATCAAAGTGCGAACTGAAAAATAATCTGTCAAGAAATGAAATTAAAGTGCCGTTAGCAGAGGCATAATAAACCGGCGTACCAATAACTAAGCCGTCCGCCTCTTCAAAAAGCGGCGCGGTTTCATTTACAATATCGTCAAAAATGCATTTGCCTTTTTCAAAACATTTAAAGCAAGCAATACAGCCGCGCACAACTTTATTTCCTACGTGTACAATTTTAGTTTCGACGCCTTCAGCCTCAAAAATTTTTACCATTTCGTTAAGTGCGGTTGCCGTGTTGCCTTTTGAGTGCGGCGAACCGTTAATAATTAAAACTTTCATCAAGTTATCTCCTAAAAATATTTTAAAAAAGTCTCCCGCCGTAACGAGAGACTTTTTTAGATGATCAGATAATCAGATAGTCAGATCGACAGTACTAACTGTCAATCTAACCATCTGCCCATCTAGCCATCTAGGTTACACGACGGATTTAACAATTTCCTGCGCTTCAGCTTGAATTTGTTTAAGATGATCTGCGCTGACGAAACTTTCAGCATAAACTTTGCACATATCTTCAGTACCTGAAGGACGCGCCGCAAACCAGCCTTTTTCGGTAACAACTTTCAAGCCGCCGATTGAAGCATTATTACCGGGAGCCTTTGTAAATTTGCCGGTAATAGGTGCGCCTGCCAGTGTATCAGCTTTAAGATTTTCCGGCGAAAGTTTACCGAGCGCGGCTTTTTGTTCAGGCGTTGCAGGTGTATCTTTACGCGCATAGTAGAAAGTGCCGAATTTGTCTGTAAGTTCTTTATGATGTTCTGAAGGATTCTTGCCGGTTTTCGCCGTAATTTCGACAGCCAACAAGTCCATAATAATACCGTCTTTGTCAGTAGTCCAAACGCTTGCATCTTTGCACAGGAACGACGCGCCCGCAGATTCTTCGCCGCCAAAGCCCATTGAGCCGTCAAATAAGCCGTCAACAAACCATTTGAAACCGACGGGAACTTCACAAAGTTTGCGCCCAATATCAGCCGCCACTTTGTCAATCAGCGAACTTGATACCAAAGTTTTGCCGACCATTGCGTCTTTGCTCCAGCCGTCACGATGTGTAAACAGGTAGCGAATCGCAACCGCCAAATAATGATTCGGATTCATCAAGCCCTGCGGAGTAACAATTCCATGTCTGTCATAGTCAGTATCATTGCCAAATGCAATGTCATATTTATCTTTGAGAGCGATTAAATTAGCCATTGCGAACGGCGAAGAGCAATCCATTCTGATTTTGCCGTCATGGTCAGGCGGCATAAAGCTGAATGTATAATCAATGTTGGGATTAACAACTTTGATGGGATTTTTAATTTTGTAAAATTCGTTAATCAAATCCCAGTAATAAATACCGCTGCCGCCGAGAGGATCTGCGCCGACGTTTAAGCCGCTGTTAATAACTGCGTCCATATCAATAACGCGGCTGAGTGCCTCTACATACGGTTTCATATAGTCCATAAAGTGAACGTTATCCATTTTAATTGCGCGTTCAAATGGAATACGTTTAATTTTGTCAACGCCCTCTTTGATGAGTTCGTTGGCGCGGTTTTGAATTTTTGTGGTAGTTTCCGCACTTGCAGGGCCGCCGGTTGTCGGATCGTATTTAATACCGCCGTCAGTCGGTGGATTGTGCGAAGGTGTAATAACTATGCCGTCAGCCTGTTTGGCTTCTTTTCTTTCGTAATTGTGAGCAAGAATGATTCTTGAAACAACGGGCGTT
>CAJOGS010000120.1 GCA_905234045.1 uncultured Selenomonadaceae bacterium
TTCCAATTCGCACGCCGCCTGTCGCGTCTCGCTTTGCTCAGTTTCCTTTTTGGTGCAGCCAAGTGTCACACCTCCTCAATCGAAATTGAAATCTTTCAACGCCGCGAATTTCGGGTTAATGACCGTTCTGTCGCAACCGCAATCGCCGTCGTTTAAGTTCGCGCCGCAAACGGGACATAAGCCTTTGCAGTCCGCCTTGCACAGATTTTTCGTCGGGCGGGACAAAAGCATTTCGTCTCGCAAAAGTTCAGTAACGTCAATCGAATCGTCAAGCACCGCCGATTTGTCGAATTCTTCGGCGAAGTCGCTTGAAAGTTTTTCCGTCGATTGAGTCAAACATCTGTCGCAGGTGAAAGTTCTTTGACATTCCAGCCGACCGCGAACGACGAAACATTTGCCCGCGTCGGAAACTTCGCCGAAAACTTTCACGTCGCCGAAAAATTCATCGTCGGCAAAATCTTCGCCGAAAAGTTTTTTGTTAGATTCTCGAATTTTTTCAGGCAGTTCAATTTCATCAAACGCCTTTTTAGTTAAAATTTTTTCAATTTCTGCGCGCGAAGTTTTTTGACTGTCAATTATTTTCATAAAAATTTCTCCAGTTCGTTGACAAGATTGTTAATTCTGTCGAATTTTAATCTGTAACTGACGCGGTTAGCGATAAGCCGCGCCGTTGCGTCCATTATGTGGATAATTTCTTCAAGATTATTTTCGCGCAGGGTTGTACCGGTTTCGACAATATCGACGATACTTTCACTTAATCCGACGATTGGTCCCAGTTCGATTGAACCGTTGAGTTTGATATATTCCATTTGCATACCGCGACTGACAAAAAATTTTTCGGCAATGTGCGGAAATTTCGTTGCAACGCGGGTATGTGCATAATCTTCAAGGCGCGGGCGTTTTTTGTCTTTAGGTACAGCCATCATCAAGTGGCATTTTCCAAAACCTAAGTCAAGCAATTCATAAACGTCTTTGCCGGATTCTAAAATTACGTCTTTGCCGATAATTCCGATATCAGCCGCGCCGTATTCAACATAAGTCGGAACGTCCGCAGTTTTCGTTATTATAAAATTTAATTTTGTCTCTTCGTTCGATATAACGAGTTTTCTTGATTTTTCGTGAAGACCTTCAGCAGTCCAGCCGACTTTTTTTAAAAGTTCGGTTGAAAGTCCAAAAAGTTTGCCCTTTGGCAGGGCGATTGTTATTTCTTCCATAATTCGTTCCTTTCTGGTAGTTTGATAGTGCGTTAGTTCGATAGTGGGATAGTTGGATAGTTTGATAGTTGGATAGTGCGATAGCTATAACACTAACACACTAACACACTACCACACTACACAACTAATTTTCTTCATCGGCAAGGCGCAAAAGTTTTAATTCTTTTGAATCGTCTGCACGCGGCGGCGAATGATGCCGCGCTATTATTTTTGCCTCGTTAAACAAGCCCATTTTTTGCAATTTTTGCCCGCCCAATTTTGCATGATTTCTATAAATGTAAATGGCGCGGTTGCCTTTCAATTCCAATTCATCAGCCAATTTCGGCAAAAAAGCTGTAACCAGCACTGAAAAAACTTTTTCCCAAACTCCAAGCCGCACATCAATTTTTCCAATATCATGCAAAAGGGCGCAATGTATCAAAAATTCTTTGTCTACGCCTTCTTTGTCGTCAATTATCAGCCGTTCAATCGTGTATGCAACTTTCAAGCTGTGAAATTGATCTATCAGCCCCAATTTGAAAAATAAATCTTGCTCCTGCCGGTTTAAATGTTGCATTAAATATTTTTCGTCTTCAATGGAAATATTTGCAGTCAAGGCGCGATAAAATTGCTTTACACGTTTAAAAATCGGATTCATTTTAAATAAATCAACTCGGTATAATTTTTTTCAATTTGAGATTTTTTGGCGTCGTCTTCAGTTTGCGGCGTCAAAGAAATTTCAACAACTTTGCCTTCGTTGCGAAGTTCGCACGCTTTTTTAATTGCCGCGTCAAAAATTTTTTCGTCGTAACTGATATAAATATCCCGCGTTTGCACGGCGTTTGAAATATTTTGCATTTCGCAAGCCTGCAAAATTCTTTCGATACCGAGCGCAAAACCTGTAGCAGGACACGCCATGCCGAAATCTTTCAACATATTATCATACCTGCCGCCGCCCGCCAAACTGTAGCCGACATTCGGCGCGTATGCTTCAAAAACCATTCCCGTATAATATTCAAAGTCTCGAATAATTCCCAAATCGAAAATAATTTTGTCGGCAACGCCGTAAATTTCGGCAAGTTTGTAAATTTCTGCAAGATTATCAATAGCGGCAAGCGATTTTTTATTTTTCGCCAAATTGCGGGCAGTTTCCAAAATTTCCAATCCGCCGTGAAGTTTTGGAATTTGTTTGAGAGAATCGGCGGCGACTTTATCTAAATTCAGCGCGTCAACAATTTTCTGAAGTTCTACAATGTTATGATGTTCAATCGCATTTTTAATTTCTGCTTGAACATTCGGCGACAAATTATTTTCTTCCATTAAGCCGTTGGCAAATTCAACCTGTCCGAGACAAATTGTAAAATCTTTCAAGCCGGAAACTTTCAAACTTTGCGCGGCAAGTGCAATAATTTCTGCGTCTGCAAAGGCATTTGACACGCCCAAAAGTTCCACGCCCGCTTGATAAAATTCACATTGACGCCCCATTTGATTTTTTCTGAATCTGAAAACGCTGGTATTGTAGGAAAGTTTCAGCGGCAACGGCGAATCTTTTAATCTGCTGACAGCAAGCCGCGCAATTGGCGTTGTCATTTCGTGATGAAGTGCAAGTGTGCGATTATTTTGGTCGAACATTTTAAATAAATCTGATTCGACGCCGCCGGAAATTCGCAAAGTCTCCAGAAATTCCATTGTCGGCGTTACAACTTCTTCGTAACCAAATTCTGAAAAAAGTTTCGCCAAACGATTTTCTATTACACGTTTTGCCGCCGCCTCTTGCGGTAAAAAATCCCGCGTGCCGTGCGGCGTTTCTAAAAGTATATTCAAAATTTATTCTCCTCTCGTTTTAGAGTATGAAAATTTTTATAGTTTGAAATTTTTTATCTTGAAAATTAAATTTTTTTGCTTGAAATTTTTTCATATATTTAACGTACTTTTTCTTTGCTCGCTCAAAGAAAAAGTACCAAAAAGAAAGAGCGTTTTTGCGGTGCTGTTTTTTCGTCCTCGAAAAAAGCGCACCGCCCTGCAAATGTGAGGAGTACGAGCATTTGCTCGCGCGTCCTGCGCGGCATCTTAGTTCTTCGTGCTTAGTCAGCAAATTTTTTCCCTAGCCCCTGATTAGTGATTAGTGGTTAGTTGTTAGTGATTAGTACTAAAACCTAAAACCTAAAACCTAATCCCTAGTCCCTAGCCTCTAGCCCCTAACTGCTATGACTGCGGCAATTCTGCCGGTTTCTCCGTGCGCCGCCCTGTATGAAAAATACCAATTCGAGTTGCAACAAGTACATTCATCAGCCACATCAATATTATCTTCAGGGATTCCGACTTCCATGAGTTGAATTTTATTTGCTTGCCACAAATCCAGATAATTTTTGCCGTTGCGTTCAATAATCAATTCGGGATTATTTGGAAAAACATCGGAGCAGACGCTTTTAACTTCGTCGCCAATTTTGTAACAGCAAGCACCAATCGAAGGCGCAATTCCAATCAAACAATCTTTAGCTTTAGTACCAAAATTTTCTTGCATTGCCAAAAAAGTTTTCGCCGCAATTTTTTTCATGGTACCTTTCCAGCCGCCATGTGCAATTCCAACAGCATTATTATTCATATCTACAAACATAATCGGCACGCAATCGGCAAAGCACAGCATTAGCGGCAAATTCGGCACATTTGTAATAAGTGCGTCAGTTTCGGGAATGGAATCGGAATAATTTTGACTGCCGCGCCCTCTGTGAATTTCTTCAACGCAAAAAACTTTGTCGCCGTGAATCTGATTCGGCGTAACAATATCATCAAGGCTGTATCCAAGTGAACGAATAAATTTTTTGCGATTAGCCAAAACATTTTTTGCATTATCGCCGACGTGCAACGCCAAATTTAAACTGTCGAAAGGTTTTTGACTGTAACCGCCAATGCGCGTTGAAATTGCATGCACAACCAAATCATCGGGAAAAGTCGAAAATTTCCCGTGCCAAAGATTTTCTTCAGTTCGCCTTATAAAATAACTCATAATTTAACCCCAATCTCAATTAGAATTGTATGTGATTCTTCTCAAATTCTCAAAAGCTGCAGCAATTTCGTTAGGAGGTATTTGTGAAATACAATGTGAAGTATTTGCTATACAACCGGTTCTCGGATTAAGATCACAACACGGCTTTAAAGCATGCGGAGGTTGAACAATTATACACGGGGTCTGATATGGAGAAAATCTTCTATAAAAACTACGATAATCTTTAGGACAATCTGACGCTTCATTCAAAATCATAATTGCGGGAATTTGTAAAGTTGCTGCAATATGCATTGTGCATGTATCTGCGCCTATGTACATTGAAGTTTTGGAAATTACTGCACAGGTTACTCTAAGTGAAGTTTTACCTGCCAAATTTATCAATTTATCTTTAAGCGATTGTTTTAAAAAATTTCCAACTTCAACAAATTTTTCATCACCAACATACACAAAAGTAACATCTTCTTTATCGGCAATCAATTTCAAAGCTTTTAAAAAAAGTTCATGCGGATAAACTTTCGCCATTCTGCTGGCTCCATTGCAAATTGTAATTAACCGGCGACCTTTCTCAATATTGTTGCCTAATAATTCGTTTGCACTCAAAACATCTTCATGATTGTACCAAACTTCATTTTTATTATTTTGCACATGTAATCCTAATGCCTTAAGTATAAATAAATTTCTGTCTGTCTCATGAATAATATTTTCCGGATTCAAAATCATTTTTGTTAAAAAAAAGTCATTCCCTGCATTTACTTGTTCTTTGTTAGGATAAACTTTCGTGCTGTAACCTATTCTTTCCTTTGCACCGCTGAGGAATCCAAGTAAATTTGCATTATAGTAATCAATGTCCCAGCGAGGATTGAAACAAATATCAAATTGTCTTTTCCAAAGTTTTTCATTACAAAGTTTTAATGCGTTATTAAACCATATAATCAAGTTTTGATTATAATCAATTCTGAGTATTTCATTGACATAAGGGCAAAGTTCAACGAGATTATAAACTGTTGGATTGACAACCAAAGTGATATGAGCCGAAGGGTAATTGCGACGAAGTTCGCGTAAAAAACTACTGTTCAAAATATTATCGCCAATAGCATCCAATCGAATTACCAAAATATTTTGTTGTTCTCCGCTGTTGCATGCATCACGGAAACCCGATTGCTGAAAAGCATTTTCCATGCTCAATATAAATTCTTTCAAATCGACGTTTTGTTCAATTTGAAGTTTATTGATAAAATTCTGAAATGTATCTTTAAGTAGCGTTGTCATTCATATCAAACTCCCTTCCTTATAAACAGACAGCGCAACGCTTGCAACCGTCGAAACAAGCAACTGTAGATTTTAACGCCGCCGCACGTTCAAATTCTGTGCGAAGATATTTTTTTGAAAAGCCCATATCCAAATTGTCCCAGACAAAAATTTCATCTGCCGAATATTCCCGCAAATAAAAATCTTCTTCAATATCACTTTCGCGCAGGAGCTCCAAAAATTTCTGCGGCGTTTCAGATTGTACTACCAATTCGGCAATTCGTCTATCACCACGCGCCAATATTGCCTGCACTTCTGCAGATTTTAATGACTCTGAAATTATTTCGACGCCGCGCAGATTTTTTAAACTTGTTCGCAAAAGTTTTAACGCCGCATTTAAATATTTTTTATCTGCGAATTTCGCCCATTGAAATGGCGTGAAAGGTTTCGGCACGAATGGATTAACGCTCAAAGTTAATTTGCAGTTGCCGACAAAATTTTTTAGCCGCGTTGTTAAATCTGCTATCGCCTCAACGTCCCCCAATTCTTCAAACGGCAAGCCTATCATAAAATATAATTTGAAATTTTTC
>CAJOGS010000121.1 GCA_905234045.1 uncultured Selenomonadaceae bacterium
GTCAAATGTCGGCAGTGTGGATAAATTTGTTGATTGGCTTTGCAAATATCCTGATGAAAAGTTGGCGAATTACGGCAGAGTTTTGGCGGTTCATAAAGTCAACTCGCCTGAATTTATTCGGCAGTGGCAAGAACTCGGCACGGTTGACCCGGGCAACTTCGGAAAACTTCAGGACGAATATATGGTGAGCGTTTATTACGGCGGCGCGGCTGATAAACTTCGCAAAGAAAATTTTCACCTTGAAAGACATTCCGACGCATTGAAAGCAGTCGTTTTTTCTCGTGCCGTGCAGAACGGTCAAACCGGCTGTAAAGATTTATTTGTCATTGCCGCTCAAAAACTCGGTCAGCCGAATTTAAGTTACCTCGACGACGTTTATTTTGACGAAAAAATTATTTCGGCGATTTATGATTTTCTCATCAGCGAGTGTGACCTTGCAATGCCTGTCGGCGGAATTTGGCGCAGTCCAGATGATTTTTGTCACGGCTCGAAACATATCATTGACGCACTCCGAAACAGATTTGTTCACGAAAAACAGGACGCTCTGAATCTGCTCAGTTAAAAAAATTTTTTGACAAACCGTTATCCTAAGTATATAATATTCAAATTCAATTAGTAAAATTTTCTGAAAATTGTTGTCGCGAGGTGTTGTCTATGAAACTGTTGAAGATATTTCCTTTTTTCTCAAACAGCGATTATGACTTTCGCGGTTTTTACACAGCACTGGATGTTGCTAAGTACATTGTTGACAAATGTTCTACTGACGGTAGAACCATTAGCAATTTACAGCTTCAGAAGATTTTATATTATGTTCAAAAATCTTCTCTGCAAGAACGCAAAAAGGCTTTTTTTTCTGACGAAATCGAAGCGTGGCCCTTCGGTCCGGTTGTGAGAGAGGTTTATGATTATTTTTGCGGTTTTGGTGCTATGCCTATTTTTTATTTAAAAATAGATGGCTCTGTTTTAAGCGAAGAAGATTCAAAATTCGTTAACGAAATCGTTGAAAAAAAACGCCTCTTGAGACCGTGGGATATGGTTAAGGATACGCATCAGGAAGGCAAAGCGTGGGACTTGATTTATCGAAATGGTCTCGGTTATAAAAAAATTATTCCGAAGAGGTTGATTGCCGAAAATGGATAATAATCAAGAAAAATTAAAGGAATATATTTTTGAACTGGCTTTGAATTCGCTTTCTTTAAATGTGGAAGAAAGAATTGTTCAGCTACAGTCAATTTATGTTAATGATTTCAGACACTATTATTCCGAAATTTTTGGTATTATCACGGTAATTAAAAACGACGATAAATACGACCTCCAAACTTTGGCTGAGAACATACGTAAGGTTTTTGATGGAATAAAATACAAATACGAATTAGGTGTCGATGACATAGATGGAGAATTTTTTCTTAAAGCCAAGAAACTCTATGATCACATAAATTTAGATGTAGCACGCTTTAATTATATTTCTACAGTTGCTACTAACCTTGAGCATAAAATACAAAAAAATAACGAAGACTTACAAAAAGAACTGCAGAAAGATTACGTTACGATTTTAGGTATTTTTTCTGCTGTCATCGTTGCTTTTGTTTCAGGAATGGCTTTGTCTACTTCTGCATTAAACAACATCAATAATGTCGGCATTTATCATTTGACGTTTGTGGTTATTTTACTGGCACTGGTATTGTTCAATCTTTTAAATCTATTGTTTGATTTTCTCCGAAAAATCAACAAAATTAGTTTTGACAGTGGTTATTCGGTGATTTTTTGGATAAATCTTGTTTTAGCGTGTGCGTTAGGATTAGACATCGTTCTGTGGTGTCATTATCAATAAAGCTGAAATTTTAACGGCGTGTATCTTCGGATATGCGCTGTTTATTTTTTTATCTGGAGAAATCCGGCGAGCAAGTTGCCAGCAAGTTAATTTTTCGCATCACTGTGCCGTTTTATCTAGAGAAATCTGGAGAAATGCTTTTGGTTGGCAAGTTACCGGCAAGTTAGAATCAAAATCGGCGATTTTTGGCTCTAAATTTTTCCAAGAATCAGATTTACGGTTTTTTTGGCTCTTAATCGAAGGTGTCGGCAAAATATCGTTACCTAATCGAAGTGTCCTGATGAACGCCTTAAAAATTCTCCGAAATTAAAGGTATTTTTTGGCGGAGAGTAAAGTTGTCAAAAATGGCAGATTCTGACAAGTTGACTGCTAAATGTTATCAAAAACAGCACTTTTTGACAGGACGAAAAATAATATTGGCTCTTCCAAAAATCAATCGGAAGAGCCGTTTTTTTGTCTGCACGTTGTCTGCAGGTGGCTAAAAAATCAGTTAATTTCAGTTAGTATGAGTTAGTTACAAAGTTGCTTTTATTTCGCGGTATTTCGGCGTTTGAAAGTATGAGTTAGGATTAGTTGGTTAATCGTGCATAAATTCCGCACATATTTAAATCTCCTCTCTTTTTCTTTTAACAAAAGCATTTTTTAATATTTTGTCTGCCTATTGTCTGCATTAAGAATTTGTCTGCAAAGTTTTTTCAAAAATTGACCTTGTGTCCTCCTGTAATTTTTGCGTGTTGTGTGTGTATAAATTTTGAGTTATTGCTGTACTCGAGTGTCCTAGTCGTCCTGCCACGCCTTTCGGCGTTGCTCCGTTTTCGATTAAGGTTGTCGCGTGAGTGTGCCGGAAAGAATGTGCGTTTATTCCTGCTCTTTTCAAAATTTTTTCCATTGAATCACGCCTAACCATTTTTCCGTCGGAATATGTACAAATTAGAAAAATTCTTTCAGCGTCAACTTCGCCTAAGCCTTTCGACTGCTGAATTATTTTATTTTCAGAATTTCGATAAATATGGACGCACGAATCACCCGCAGAATTTTCGTTTTCGGCTTGCCGCTCTTTCCAACGACGTAATTCTCCTGTCAAAAAGTCGTCGATGAGAATATGCCTGTTGCTCGATTCTGTTTTCAATGTCGAGAAGAAATATCCTTTCCGATACAAACAAACCATTTGATGATTTAGCATAATAACCTTTTTATCGAAGTCAACATCATTCCACGTCAAGCCACAAAGTTCGCCGATTCTCATTCCTGTGTGGAACAAAATCAAAATCGGTATGTAGTAAGGTGAGCCGAAAGGATATTTTTCAAGTAACTCGGCAAGTTTTTCGTGTGAAATTATATGACGCTTAATAACATCCGTCGGAGCTTTTTTCGGCACTTTTATGTAAGTTGACGGATTTGAAGAAATAATTTCGGCAGGATAGACAGCATAATCTAAAGCGTGATGAATCAATGCGTGGACGCTTGAAATGGTGTTTTTGGAGTAACCCGCCTTTAAAAGTTCGCGCATCCACTCGTCTAATTTTGCCGGAGTTATTTCTTGCACTGCGATGTTTCCTAATGTTGGCAAAATGTGACAATTAAAGCAAGAGATATAAGACTGCAATGAAGTCGGCTTTACATTCAGCGCGACAACTTTTTCAAGCCAATTTGTCATAAAATCTTTGAGCGTGATATTTTCGCTGACAATTCCGATGTTTCCGTGTCGCCAATCATTATAGGCGGCAATTCCTGCGTCATACGCCAATTTTCTTGTGGCGAATCCTCCTTTTTCGACGACTTTCCTTTTGCCATCAGCTTTTTTTCCTGCTTCAAAAATGTAGGAAAAAGTTTTACCGCGCTTGCGTACTCGTACCTGTGCCATATCTCATCACCGCCTTTACAAAATGGCCCTCCAATTGCGGAGGGCTTTTTTTATTTTTATGAAATCACTTTATTTTTGTGTCTGTCCTCTATGAATTTTACCACATTTATCGACGGCAAAAGTATCGGTTGAATATTCGCCATCTTTGAAGCATCGCAGACAATAGAGCGCAGATACGGAAAAAGGATAGCAACGCCATTTTTTTTCGCTATTTTTTTAAATTCTTCAGGAGAAATTTCATCAAGGCTGGCGGAAAAATAACCGTCAACCACGACATCAAAATTGAAAGGATAATCCTCATCTCTAGCTGCAAGTGTCTTGAAAAACGTGGCTTTCAAAGTAACTACGCCCTGCACTTTGTCGTTTTTTTCCTCATATTCAAAAGATGAGTCAATATCAAAATCCATCGGAAAACGTTGACCGTCGCTTTTCTCGTTTATCTTAAATCGCATCTCTCGTACTCGGAATCCTACAAAAACAAAAGTGCTTTCATATTTACTCGTCGTATTCACGCCGCGCACATCCAATCATAGTCATCGTAAACCGATTCTTCAGGAACAAAGAAATCCTGTCCGCAAAATACTGTACGAGATTTTTCGTCGTTAAAATCTTTCACCGACAAATATTCGTAGCTGTTTTCTTCGGCAATCGCGAACGAAACTTCAGGATGTTCTTCGCACTCCTTTACCAGATTTAAAAAATCTTCGTCGGACATAGCGTCGATGTAGTCGATGACCTTGTCAAAAATATTTTTTTCAGCCATTCAACTTACCTCCTCATAATTTGCAATCTCAGTTATGCATTTTGAATTTCTCACGCAATACTGAATTTGTGCCACCACAATCGGAAATTTTCCTTTTTCTTCGGCATATCTTTTACCAAAATACCAATCTTTACGGTTTTGGTCAAATCCGGCGACAATAACATCGAAATTTTGATTAAAAACCTCTCTGGATACTTTCAGAAAAGCGTTTATTGCCAAAGACATAAAATGTTCGACCTTTTGGCAATACGACAAGCGTGAATTTACACACTTATTTTTGATTTTATCGCATATTTTTCTAAAATCCTTAATGGTCTCGCCGGAACCCAACAAATCCAAAACCTTGTCCGTCATCAATCTCACTTTCAAAATTTTGTATTGTCCCTTCATCAGCTTTTTATTTTCCTCGCACCACCACACCGCGTCTGCAACATATGGAAAAACATATATTCCGGCTCCCAACCAACCATTTTTTGAAGGCAGAAATTTTTGCTGTTCAATAATTTTTTTCGCCGCTTCATTGTCTGTTCCGTGATAACCTATATATTCCGGCATAGCACCACTCCTGCAAAAGTGCAAAAACTCTCATTCACGTCATCAAAATTTTTGGCGTTCACCTTCTTTCGCAAATCTTTAAATTTTTACGGATTACAAACTCTGCACGGAACATAGCCGTCGGCAATGCAAGCGTCACGCGATTCGTAAGGAACAAAATGCGCGGCGTTAGGATGTTTTATCGTACGGCAGTCCGAAAAATGAAATTTGCCGGAGTTCGTGTTTGCCAAATACGTTGACGCTAAAGTCGGCGTTACAAGCATAAAAAGCGCAATCACCGCCAAGAACGCTACAATAACTTTTTTCACACTCACCACTCCTCACAAGCCAATCAACGATATTTTTTTGACGGCACGATTTTGATTGTCTGCGGAGAACGCCATTTTTCCATTTCCGCACGAACAGAATCCATTTTCGCCGTCGTTTCTTTCCGGCGTTTTTCAAATTCCTCATCGGCAATCTGAAAAATTTTTTCAGCGTCCTGAATCTCTCTTGAATTTTACATTTATGACACCTCCGCCGATATTATACACCGACGAAATGCAAAACTCTCGCTATTTTTTTGCGGAAAAAATGCCGACAGTTCTCTTTAACGTGTCGATTTGTTCGCGTAAAATTTTGTTTTCCTCTTGAAGTTCGCGCATTCTTTCGTCCGCAGTCTTATTCAATTCGTCCTCTAAGTCAATGATTTTGTCTTCAGCTTTTTGCATTTCGGCAATTAAAGGCGCAACGAGCCAATCGTTAAGCACGGAAATTTTAACTTCAATCGTATCGGCAACAACACGCGGCGACTGCTTTTCAGTGATTACCATTCGCACAGCGTCGCTTTTAAATTCTTCGCTGTACCGATGACCTCGCTTGTACTTGTTCACATTCACACACCTCACATCGCCAAAGTCGTCGTCGGAATGGACGCTCGCGCCACATTCAACTGTCCAATCATTCCTAAAATCAGGCGTTTGCTCTCCTCATTCAAGCCATTAAATCCGTTAAGTAAATTTTTCTGCTCA
>CAJOGS010000122.1 GCA_905234045.1 uncultured Selenomonadaceae bacterium
ATTCTCTGCCGAATTTAAAGGCGTCTTCATTCTCGACGGCTATAACTTCATCATAAATTTTCGTGTTCAAAGTTTCGGGAACAAAGCCCGCGCCGATTCCTTGAATTTTATGAGCTCCTGCAGTGCCTTTTGACAAAACGGGCGAAGTTGCAGGCTCAACGGCGATAACTTTAATTTTTGGATTCTGAGTCTTCAAAAATTTTCCGACGCCGCTTAAAGTGCCGCCTGTACCGACGCCCGCAACAAATGCATCAACTTTGCCTTCAGTGTCCTGCCAAATTTCAGGTGCGGTTGTAAGTTCGTGGATTTTCGGATTTTCGGGATTTGTAAATTGCGAAGGAATGAAACTGTTTGGAATTTCTTTCGCCAATTCTTCAGCCTTAGCGATTGCGCCCTTCATACCTTTTGCGCCTTCAGTCAAAACAATTTCCGCGCCGTAGGCTTTCAATAAATTTCTGCGTTCAATACTCATAGTCTCCGGCATTGTCAAAATTGCGCGGTAACCTTTCGCCGCCGCAACGCTTGCCAAGCCGATTCCTGTATTGCCGCTTGTCGGTTCAATGATTACCGAATCAGATTTTAAAATTCCGTCGCGTTCAGCTTTTTCAATCATCGCCTTTGCAATTCTGTCCTTGACACTGCCCGCAGGGTTGAAATATTCAAGTTTAACTAAAATTTTCGCCTTGAGATTAAATTTCTTTGAAAAATTTTTCGCCTCAAGTAACGGCGTATTTCCAATTAATTCGGTTACACTTTGATAAATTTTTGACATTTTATTTTCCTCCGAAATTGAAAAAATTTTTATTTTTAACCGCAGAAATAATTGTTACGGTAACAAAAATATTTACTGTGGATTTTAGCAAAAGTCCGGGCGTTGATGAAAATCCTGCGGCTAAACTGTCGTATAAAAACGCGCCCGCAAATGTATAGCCGAGAGTCATAAATAAACTTGCCGCAATTAAGCCGAAATAAATATTTTTATCGCGCAGTTTGAAAAAAATTTCCGCCATTCCCGCTTTTATAAAAATTGTCGGTAAAATCCAAATTGGAAAACCGCTCAATAAATCGGCAAGCGCAGAACCGATAACGCCGCTTAAAATTCCAATTTTTCTGCCGCATATAAAAACTGTCAGAAAAATTGCCGCGTCGCCTAAATGTGCGTAGCCTAACGGGATTGGAATTTTTGGAATAAACGTGGCAATAAATACGACTGCCGACATTATCGCAGTTAAATTTATTTCCCTGATTTTCAATTCAATCACCTTTTGTAGTGTGATAGTGGTGCAGTGTGATAGTGGGATAGTTGGAGTAGTTTGGTAACTAAATCCCTAGTCTCTAGTCTCTAGTCCCTAACCACTATCTATCTAACCATCTAGCCATCTAGATTCCTTCGCCGTCCAAGCCGGTAAATCTCTGTTGAACTGTTCTTTCAATTTGCGTGACACGGCAACGCTGTATTTTTATTACCAATCGCCCGTACAAAAGTTTTGAAAACTCAAGACAAATTTGTTTCGTGACGCTTGAAATTAAATCTGTACTCCACGCGGGGACTTTTTCTTCCCAATCTGAAATTCTGCGCCGCTGATTTATTTCAACCTGCATTAAATAGCCGTCCTGCGCTACGAAAATTATTTCGCCGCTGAAAATCTTCTGCATTTCGGCAAGTGCAAATTTCAAAACTTCATCGGGGATTGAATTTTGGCTGACTTTTTTTATTTTAATCACCTCTTAAACGCAAAAAAGCTCGTAAGACTAAAACCGTCTCCGAGCTTTCATTGTCGAATCACTCAAAAAAATTTTTACCTGCAAATTATATCAAAGAAAAATTTTTATTGCAAGTATTTGAGTAAATTTTAAAAAAAAATCTTGAATTTATACAAGAACGCTTGCCAAACGAACGAGTTCAGGATCAAGCGGCTTAGTATTGTTGACTGAATCGAAAAGGTTAATTGTGACAATTTTGCCTTCGTCGAAACCGTAAATAACATCAGAAACGCCGGAAATTAATCCGAGTGCCGCACGTTCGCCGAGCATTGAGGCTTTAATTCTGTCTTCAAGCGTTGGGGAGCCGCCGCGTTGAATATGACCGAGAATCGAAACGCGCGTATCAATTTTAGTTTTATCTTGAACAACATTTTTCAAGCCGACGCCGGAGCAAGCACCTTCAGCAACAACAATAATCGTGTAGCGGCGTCCTTTGCTGTAAGAGTCAACAATATCTTCACAAATTTCATCAATATTATATTTAACTTCAGGAACAATAATATATTCCGCGCCGCTTGCGATACCTGAAGTCATTGCAAGCCAGCCGGAAGTGTGTCCCATAACTTCAACAATCATAATTCTGCGGTGTGCCGACGCAGTATCACGAAGTTTATTAATGGCGTCAACCGCCGTATTAGCCGCCGTGTCGCAACCGATAGTGTAATCAGTTCCCCAAACGTCATTATCAATCGTACCGGGAAGTCCTACGATTGGGATACCGCCTTCTTTTGAAAGGAGCGATCCGCCTGTTAAAGAACCGTCTCCGCCGATAATTACAAGCCCTTCAATGCCGTGCTTTTGAAGATTATCAAGACCCTTGCGGCGTCCTTCTTCGGTTTTAAATTCTTTACAACGCGCAGTACCCAAAAAAGTACCGCCGCGCTGAATTAAATCACTGACACTGCGGGAATTGAGTTCAACTATTTCATCAGCAAGCATACCTTTGTAGCCGTTATATATGCCAAAAACTCTAACGCCTTCAGAAATTGCCGTCCTAACTACAGCACGCGCCGCTGCGTTCATACCGGGACTGTCGCCGCCGGAAGTCATTACTGCTATTGCACCAGTTATCATAAACTCTGCCCCCTAATTAAATTTTACGAAAGTTACAAAATTTGTGCTTGTATTTTAAGTAATTTTCGGCAAATTGTAAAGATTTTTTTTTGAATGTAATTTCTTTGAAGTGCAATAAAAAAATGATATAATCAACAAAAATTATTTTAGAAAATATCGTTCATAGAATCACGGAAAATTCATCACGACAACTTGAAATTTCTTTCAGTTATAAAATTTTTTACGTCCGAGAAAACTGAAATTTATGAGGGGATTTTATGTTAATTTCAATAATTTTAAGTTTGATTTTAACCGGCGTAGGGACACGCTGGATAAATTCACTTTACCAAATGCCGAATGCGCCGCTAACATTTCCCGATGAAATTGTAAGCCGCTCAAAATTTCGTCCCTCGTTAATGTTTTTGTTAATGTTTGTATGCCTTCTTCATTTTTCTGAAATGCCGTTGCCGCAATTTTTTTATATTACGACGATAATATTTTTTCTGACAATGATAACGTTCACAGATTTTGAGCAGTACACAATTTTTAATAAAATGCTCCTGCCGTTCGCAATTTTTGGAATTTTAGCGGCGATACATTTAAATTTGCCGCTTGCTGACAGAATTATAGCGGCGATAGTCGGCGGCGGAATTTTTCTTATAATTGCATTTGTATCGAATGGCGGAATTGGCGGCGGCGATATAAAATTGGTATTTGTTTTAGGTTTATGGCTCGGCAGTGAAATGTTATTAAATGTTGTATTTTTGGCGAGTATTTTAGGCGGATTTGCGGCGATTTTTTTTCTTGCAACAAAAAAAATGAATCGCAAAAGTTTTTTTGCTTATGGTCCATATTTTACTTTGACAACTCTGGTAATGTTAGTTTTCGCTTTTTAAAATTTTTACCGCGCACAAGTTACAAAAATTTGTGTGCGGTATTTTTTAGATTTTAGCACAAATTAAAAAACGACGAGCGGTTAAACTCGTCGCAGATTAAAAATTTATTTTTCTATATCAGATTTCGTAACAACTTTAACATCGGTATACGTTACAGCATTTTTGTCAGTAAAATTACCTTCAATAGCTTGTACGGCAGCTTTCATAGATTCTTGCGCTATAGTTTCAATATCTTGTTCTATCGTTGCTTTAACCGTATCATTTTTAATCAGATCAATTATAGAATCGTTGACATCGAATGTAACAACAATTTGATTTGTGCCGGAATCTTTCACCTGTTCGCCGAGCGGAACAGATGCAGTTGAATCAGTTGCCAAAAATGCTACATAATCGGAATGATTTCCAATTTCCGCTTTCAGCGCGGCAAAGTCGTTATTAAAATAAATCGGCTCGGCAACTGTGAATGGTGTACCTTCAAAAAATTTAGTAAAACCATTAATTCTGTCGTTAATATTCACGCCGATGGAGGATTCTGAAACTACGCCGATTGTTCCCGATTGTATTCCTGCGTCTTGAAGTAATTTCAACATAGTTTCACCGGCAATTTTTCCGGCGTTATTGTTGTCGGTAACAAATGTTGCAACTGCGTTATAAGATGCAGGAGAATCAATATAAATAATCTTTACACCGGCTTTATCTGCCTTTTCAAGGCTGGCATTAAGTTGGTCATTAGATAAAGCAGAAACTAAAATTGCTTTGGCACCATCGGCTACTGCTTGATCTATAAGTTCCGCTTGTTTTGAAACATCTAAATTTTCAGGAGCGACAAATTTATATTCTATATTCCCGATAGAATCTGCGGCTTTTTTACACGCTTCGTCCATATCTTTCCAAAATGTTTGGGAGCTATCTTTTTTTCCTACAAAATAAATTTTATTTTTTTCAGATGAAACATTTGTAGCAGCAGTATCAGTCTTTGAATTATCCGCACCGCAACCTACAGCAAATAACAACATTGTACACATTAAAGTAGCAAAAAGTAATTTAAATTTCATAAAATTACACCTCGACATATTAAAATAAAATTTATTGCAAAAAAAATGGTGCGGTTGATGAGACTTGAACTCATACGCCCGAACGGGCACTACCCCCTCAAAGTAGCGTGTCTGCCAATTCCACCACGACCGCATTTATAAATCAATCAGACCATAATATTTTCATGATCTTCGGATAAATCTCATTAATTTCTTGCAACGCCACACCTATATAAGTCAACAAAATGTCCGGCTGAAAATCCCCGTCTATCAAGTCAGTAACTAAATCGCCTTCAAAGACAACATCGTTATCCTTGTCGAGATAAATTTTGAAGTACTTGTAAGTAAAATTTACTTCATTGAAAAGTTCGAGAATTTTACTGCGCTTTTCATCATTAACGACGCTTGCAATTTTAAGAACCACAATTTTTAAAGAATCATTGGAAAAAATTACAACCACTTCAACAAGAGAACCGCTTTTAAGTTTCTGTGGAATCCTAAAAACATTTCTTTCAATATTTGAAGATTTATCACTGTAGAAAATTTCGTTTTCGTCTAAAAAAGATTTAAATTGTTCAGCAGTATCCATAAAAACCGCCCCAAATCTAATCGAAAACAAATGGTGCGGCAGAGAGGACTTGAACCTCCACAGGGTCGCCCCCACTAGCGCCTGAAGCTAGCGCGTCTGCCATTCCGCCACTACCGCGTTAAGATTCTCAAAAAGTGGTGCCGGAGACCGGAATCGAACCGGTACGAAAGTCACCTTTCGAGGGATTTTAAGTCCCTTGCGTCTGCCAGTTCCGCCACTCCGGCATTTTTTTTGGAGCGGGTGATGGGAATCGAACCCACGTGATCAGCTTGGAAGGCTGGAGCTCTACCATTGAGCTACACCCGCATATAAATAAATGGAGCCGACTATAGGACTTGAACCTACAACCTACTGATTACAAATCAGTTGCTCTGCCAATTGA
>CAJOGS010000123.1 GCA_905234045.1 uncultured Selenomonadaceae bacterium
ATTTAAATCTTATTCTATCAGGAAGAAAATCTTTTATTGGTGGCATCTCCCAAATTATACGCTCTATTGCCACACCGAAAATTGTATCTGTAAAAATATATCCCCTACCTTCTACAAATTCATATTCACCAAAAACTTTTTTGTAGTCATAATATTTTTCTATCAAGTAGTTATAATCATTTTCTTCGTCTACAGGTTTTTTATAAAACGTCAGCAAGTCATAAACATTGAATATCCCCAGCTTGTAAAACTTTTTTTATTTCTTCTTCATTTTCTGCTATGATAAGCAATTCTAACGACGAATTAAGAGCAAAATGGTAACTGCGTCCACGAGCATATTCTTCGGTTGGCGGTTCAAATTTATCTGAATGGTAAGTATAAAAATGCATAATCGTACCTCATTACGTTTTATATCACCCAAGAAAATCAATTCAGTTTTCTTTTACTTGCATTTTAGTTATCGAACGGCTTGAGCGTTAAAACGAAAATATCACATACTTTGTTTCAATTTAAATTTTTTTGCGTCGGCAAGCATAGCGCGGGAATTTTTTATAGATTCATCATTTTCTGCGCCGGACGCCATACGCGCAATTTCAAAAACGCGGCTTTCAGCGTCAAGCGTTTTAATTTGCGTAACAGTGCGGTTGCCGTCGTCAGATTTTGAAATTTGCAGATGAGTATCAGCCATACAGGCAATTTGCGCCAAATGCGTTATACACAAAACTTGCTTAAACTTTGCAATTTTTGCGATACATTCGGCGACAACTTTAGCCGTAGTGCCGCCCAATCCTGTATCAATTTCATCAAAAACCATAGTAGCGGCGGAATCTGCGCGACCTGCCGAAACTGTTTTAATCGCCAGCGCAATTCTTGAAAGTTCGCCGCCTGAAACAACTTTTGACAGAGATTTTAAATCTTCGCCGACATTCGCAGAAAATAAAATGTCGGCAGTATCGCCGCCGTTGGCAGTCAGATTTTCTGAAGGCTCAACAGTTACTATAAATTTTGCCTTCGACATACCGAGCCGCCGAATTTCTTTTTGAACGGTTTTAGAAATTTTTTCGGCTGAAATTTTTCTAAGTTCCAAAAGATTTACGGCGCGGCTTTTAGCTTGCGTTTCAAGCGTGGTTATTAATTTTTGCAAATTCTCAATGTCAGAATCAAAATTTTCAATCGCCGAAATTTCCGCACGAACTTTTTGCAAGTGCGCCAAAATTTTTTCTACTGAATCGCCGTACTTGCGTTTGAGTTGCCAAATTGTATCCATACGACTTTGCAGGGCGTCCAAAGTTGCGGGCGAAAAATCCAAAGTGTCGGCGTATGAATGAATATCGCTGTAAGCCTCTCTTAAAGAAATTGCCGCGTCCTCCAAAAGTTTGCGCGCAGGATTTAATTTTTCGTCATACTTTGCCACGTCTGCAAGATTTTTTTCAACCTTCGCAAGCGCGGTTAAAATATTAAATTTTGAATCGCCGTCCAAAAGTTGGCAAGACTCCTCAACGTGTTCAGAAATTTTTTCGGCGTGCGAAAGTTTCCGCAGTTCATTTTCAACTTCTTCATCTTCGGCGGGCTTTAAATCGGCTTGAGAAATTTCCTGCTCCTGCCAATGCAACATATCAAGGCGTTGTTCACTGTCCGCCATTGCGCGTTTTTTGTCTTCAAGATTTTTAACCTGCGAACGCCACGAACTGTAAATTTTTTGATAATCCTGCAACACGCCGAAAATATTTTTGTCGGCACTGTCTATTAAACTGTAAATATTTTCTTCGCGCAGGATTGCAAGATTTTCGTTTTGTCCGTGAACGTCCACCAGAGCCGCTGAGAGCCGTTTTAAGGCGTTCAATGTGACGTGTGAGTTATTTATCAAAATTGTATTGTTGCGGGCGTTACGGGCGATTCTGCGCGAAATTATGACGATATTTTCTTCATCAATATCAATTCCAAGTTCGGAAATAATTTTGCGGGCGTTTGAGTTTTCTTCCAATAAAAAAACTGCCTCGACGCGCAGATTTTCGCAGCCGGTACGAATTAAATTTGTACCGATTCGCTGACCGAGTACCGCGCTCAAGGCGTCAATCAGAATAGATTTTCCCGCGCCCGTTTCGCCCGTCAAAATATTTAAACCTTCGCCAAATTCCAATTCTGCGTGTTCAATAAGAGCGAAATTCCACACGGATAAATTTTTAAGCATTTTATTCCTCTTTTAGTGTGATAGTGTGGTAGTGCGGTAGTGTGTTAGTGTTGTAGTAATTTGCTATCGCACTATCCCACTATAACACTATCCAACTATTTTTTACCTGTCGAACCTCTTTTAGTAAGCGGAATACCTTTAGCGCAGAGCGGGCAATTTTCCGGCTCATAAGTTTCAACGTCCATATGCAACAGCGCAAAATTCGGCACGTCTTCAAAAGTTGCCTTGCCGCCGCTTCTGTCTACCAACATTGCCACTGCAACGGGTACGCCGCCAAATTCTTTTACAACGTCGATAACTTCACGAACAGAGCCGCCCGTCGTTACAACGTCTTCAACGATTAAAACGCGCTCGCCTTCGTGCAATGTAAAGCCTCTGCGAAATGTCATTTTGCCATCAACGCGCTCGGTAAAAATTGCGCGTGTTCCGAGTGCCTTGCCTGTTTCGTGCGCCAAAATTATTCCGCCCGTTACAGGTCCTACAACCGTTTCAATATTTGCGTCTTTGAAATGTTCCGCAATTTCTTTGCAGAGTTTTTCTGTAATTTCCGGGTGCTGGAGTACATTAAATTTTTCTACATAGTGCGGCGAATGCAAGCCTGACGTTAAACAATAGTGGTTTGTGAGCAATGCCCCCGTATCTACAAAAATTTGGTAAACTTCTTTTTCAGTCATTTTTATCAGTCTCCTTTTCAATAAGTTTCCAATGATAGGCCGCCTGATGTTTTTTGTCTGTTGTTTAAAACAGCTGATATTCCATTTTTATTTTTTAATCCAAGACTTTCTACAGCTTCTTTAATTGAAGGAAAAATTTTTTGAGTCTCAACGCACATAACAGATTTTTATGGGTATTTTCATGAAGATATTTCGGCGGCGATTCTGCATCTGTAAATTTCCAGTGATAACCGCCTGCAGTTTTCTTTTCGCCATGTAAGACTTTGGAAATCAAAGTTTGATGAACGCCAATCTGTTTTCCTGCAATTTTAACGGATTTAAAAATTTCGCCCGTTTCTATGTAAATTACAGATTTATAGTTGCCGAAATTGGTGCGATGTTTTCCTTTTAAATGAGCGACTCTTTTGGCAATTTGTTCTGCGCTCTGTTTCTTGCCGCGATTGGCGCAACCTAAATTGTAGCTTGTTTCTTCAGAAACTTTATCTTCTTTGTTCAAGTATTCCCAGTGACAGCCGCCGGCGGTTTTTTGTTTGCCATTCAAAGCCATTGAAATTCCCGCACGATGAATACCAACATTTTCAGCGGCAGTATTTATAGATTCAAAAATTTCTCCAGTTTCCAAACAGATGACAGGCTTTTGAATAATTTTTCTAATATTCGTATCTTGCCATTGTTTTTTTGTAGATTGTCTCAGTACTTCACGAGTTTTGATTGAATGGTCGGCACGTCCGACGCCTTCTTTAATATTGTATTCAGATTGATATTTTGCAATGTAATAAATTTCCAATTCGTCTAATTTGTCAATGGAACAAAATTCTAATATTGTTACCTCAAAATTTTCCCAGCCATATTTTGCAATAGCATTTTTGATAATCTGATTATGATATTTATGCTTGTTGCTTTTATGTGAGCGCACTCTTTTAGCGACATTTTTAGATTGTCCAATATATCTTTTGCCATTGATTCTGCAGGTAAGCATATAAATGCCGCTCTGCTTCCAATTTTCCATTTAGACGCCTTTAATTTCAGCCAAAATATTTTCGGCGGCAAGTTTAGGATTTTCTGCGGCGCGAATGGGTCTGCCGACAACCAAATAATTTGCGCCGTTTTGAATTGCGGCGGCAGGTGTAGAAATTCTGCTTTGATCGTTAATATCACTGCCTGCGGGGCGAATACCAGGCGTTATAATCAGAAAATCTTTGCCGCAAGCCTCACGAATTAAAGCGGCTTCTTGCGGAGATGCTACAACGCCGTCAAGTCCCGCGCTCTTTGCAGTTTTTGCAAATTCTACAACTTGTTCAGAAATTTTCAACGCGCCGCACCATTCGGCTTGATTTATGCTCGTCAAAACTGTTATTGCAATTAATTTCGGCTTGACAATTCCCGCCTTTGCAGATTCTTCGCGCAGTCTGTCAGCCGCTGTCTTCATCATTGTAAAACCGCCCGCCGCGTGTACGTTCAAAATATCCGCGCCCAAATTCATCAGCGAACATAAACCGCCCGCAACCGTATTTGGTATATCGTGAAGTTTCAAATCAAGGAAAATTTTTTTGTTTTGAGACTTCAGCCAATGCACTACTTCAGTACCGACGCTGTAAAAAAGTTCCATGCCGACTTTGTAAAAAATTACGCTGTCGCCCAATTCATTTACCAAATTTTTCACGTCGTCCATTTTGTGAAAGTCCAACGCCACAATTAATCTTTCATCAGCCATAAAAACACCCGCCTTGATAATATTTTATTTAAATGATAAACTTTCAAAAATTTTTGGGGAGGAAACGCAAATGTCAAATTTCAGTATACACATTGAAGAGGAACTTTTCAACGCGGCAAAAATTGAAGGTGCGGCAAATTCATTGTCGCCTGAACAACAAATTAATTTTTGGGCAAAAGTCGGGCGTAACGCTATAGCCAATCCTGACTTGCCGGTTGATTTTATCGCTAAAACGCTTATTGCCAAAAATCAAGAAACTGTGCCTTTCAAATTTGAGGATTAAATTATGGAAATTCGTCAGACTTTAGAATTTAGAAAAACTTATAAAAAGTTGCACCAAAATCAACGCGCCGTTGTCAATGAAGAAATTGAAAAAATTATCGAAAATCCCAAAATCGGAGTCGAAAAAAACGGCGATTTAAAAAATATTTTTGTCCACAAATTTAAAATTTCCAATCAGCAATATCTTTTGGCTTACACATTCGACGAATTAACAATGACGCTGATAATGCTCGGCGTTCATGAAAATTTTTACCGCAGTGTCAAAAATCTCCTGAACTAAAATGTTTTATCGTATTTTAACATATTCTGCATTTTACTCAATAAAAAAATTACCAACCGCCGCTTGAGCCGCCGCCGCCACTGCTACCGCCGCCGAATCCGCCGTCGCTGCTTCCGCCACTTCCGCCGGAACCGCGCGAACTTCCACCGCCGCCGCTTGAAAATAAATCAAGAGTTATTAATTCTGTCATCGGTAAATAAATTTTGGCAAAACTCAAAGTGCCGTAACGTCCGCTTGTTATTGCATAAGCTATCACGGCAAAAATGTAAACAACAACCGCAATCGGGAAGAAAATAATATACTTTGCGAAAAAATACACGACGAAACAAGAAATTACAATTACGATAAAGCCGAGAAACATATCAAGCAAGCTCATTTCCTCTTCATCTGCGTTGCTATTGTTTACGGCAGGCGTTTTTACAACAACATTTGCGGGAACTTCGCCGCCGTATTCTGCATAAACTTTCGCAGTTAATGTGCTGCAAGCGTCTGCGCGAAAATATTCTGTCATACCGTCCAAAACTTCACCCGAGTAACCGTCAGTAATTGCGCCCTCAAGTCCATAGCCGACTTCAATTCTAAATTTGCGGTCGTCCTTCGCAATTAACAGCAAAACGCCGTTATTTAAATTTTTGTCGCCAATTCCCCATTTTCTGAAAAGTTCGTTGGCGTATTCTTCAATAGATTCGCCGTCCAAAGTGTCAATCGTCACAACTGCAATTTGCGCTTTATATTTTGCGTCAAGTTCGCCGCCAATCGCCAAAATTTTTTCTTTCGTGGCAGCGTCAATCATTCCCGCGTAGTCCGTGACATAAATATTTTCAGTCGGTGCGTCGGGAATGGCAGGTGTATTGAAAAAAGTATCCTTTGCAACAAAAGCGATTGCCGCTAAAGTTACAACAATTATTATTGCCGTTACGATACCGTTTTTCATTGGAAATTCACCTGCGGTACTTCGTGCGCTGATTCTTCTGCCGCAAATTGATTCATCGGTTTAAAGCCGAAAAATTTTGCGAAAATTAATCCCGGAAAACTTTCAATTTCCAAATTGTATTCACGAATTGCCGAATTATAATCTTTTCTTGCAACTGCGATTCTGTTTTCAGAGCCGGCAATTTCCCGCATTAATTCGGTAAAATGTTTGTCCGCTTTCAATTCGGGATAATTTTCAGAAACAGCGATTAAACGTCCGAGCGACGCAGTTAATTCGTTGTCAGCCGCCGCCTTAGTCTCAGCAGTTCCCGCGTTCATAACTTTTGCCCGCGCCTCTGTTACCTCCATTAAAACTTTCTCTTCGTGTTGCATGTAACCTTTGACAGTCGAAACTAAATTTGGGATTAAATCTGCGCGCCGTTGAATTTGATTTTCAACTTGTCCATATTGCGCTTCAACTTCGATTTTTGCACTGTTTAAAGAATTGTACGAGCCGCCGAAAATAAAAGCTAAAATCACGACCGCCGCAACAATTGCTATAACCGGTTTATTATCCATTTTAAAACACCTCAAATATATTATAAAAAATTTTTCGCCGTTTGACAATTTCTTGATTAAATGTAAAATTTGCATAGTGTTGTAGTGTGATAGTTCGGTAGTGCGGTAATATGATAGTAGTTAGTGAATTGCTGATGATTAGCGAAAAAAATTTGCTGACTGAGAACGAAGTACTAAGATGGCGCACAGGACGTGCGCCTTGCAAATGCGATGAATAAGAGCATTTGCTGTACTTGCAAAGGCGACGAATAATTTTGACAAGACAAAGAAAAAGTTCGTTAAATATATAAAATTCTAATCAAAGAAAACTAGGTCTTGTTGAAAAAATTAAAAATCCGCAAAGTGCTGACGGTTTTTTGTGTGGTAGTTCGATAGCCAATAGCTAATAGCTAACTGCTAACCGCTACTTTTGCTTCGGAAAAAAGAAAGTACATTTTTAAATAAAAAAAATTACCAACAAAGAAAATTAAATTTAAATAAAAAAAATCCCCCAAAGTGCATTTTTCATCACACTTTGAACGGAGACACGGAGGCGATCAAATGGAAAACGAACAAAAAAAAGACGTAATGAAAGCGGCTATTATAGGCAGTGTCATTGTTGCGTTCATTTTAATAATTGGTACGTTTTGGAGCGGAAACAGTGCAAGCAGTGACACAGAAAACGCCGTTCGAACTGTCAGTCTTTTGTACCTTGACGAATTGGCGGGACGCCGTGAACAAGTCGTAGCGTCCGCGTTCGGCGATTATATCACAAATATTACAAATGGTTTGAGCATTATGACTAAAGACGATTTGTCAAGCGTCGAGAAGTTACAGGCGTATCAAGCTAAAGTCAAAAAAATTTATGGCTTTCAAAGATTCGCCTTTGTTGCTGATGACGGTTTAATTTATACTTCAATGGGTACGCGCACCGATATCGGCGTTTATAATTTTGACTACAAAAATTTGAATGACCCCGTAATTTTATTAAAAAATAAATACGGCAATAATAAAAAATTAGTCATAGCAATGCCGGTTGATAATTTGCCGTTTGAGGGAAAAACTCTTGTAGCTTGTTTCATGGAAATTGATATTAATGCAATGCTGGAATATGTTTGCATGCAAGATACAGGCAATACAACTTTCTGCAACCTTTACACCGTCGAAGGAATTTCTTTGACAAATGTTGTATTGGGCGGAATGGCGGGCGGAATGAATATTTTTAATGAACTTATGGAAGCCAAATTTGAAAAAAATTATTCGCTGGAAACAATGAAAAAAGATTTTGCAGACGGCAAGAAAGGTTATATTTCATTTCAATACGGCAATGTTAAAGGAACTTTGTACTACGTGCCGATTCACGGCGTAAATTGGTATTTAACATATTTTATTCGTGAAAGTGTTATCGACGACCAAGTTAAAACTATTTCATCTGCAATAATTCAAAGAAATTTAATCCAGTTAGTTTTAACGACGGTTGTATTAATAATAGTTTTTGGAATGATGATAACGCAACAGCGCCGCGCCGCAAAAGCAACACTTGATAAGCAAGTTTCAGAAGCTGAAAATCGTATCAAGCAACAGGAACTTGAAGAACAACTTGCATTGCAGGAAGAACTTTTGACGCAGGAACAGTTAAAAGTTCAGCAAGACAATATGATAACGGCGTTGGCGTCAGATTATCGCAGTGTTTATTACGTCAATTTGAATGAAAATCTCGGCACTTGCTACCGCACCAATCCAAATTTTGAAAATTCCAAAGGCGAAGGCGAAAAATTTATTTTCAGCGATTCAATTACTGAATACGCAAATAATTATGTTGCCGAAGAATATCGCAAAGGCTTTTTGGAATTTGTCGATAAAGAAAATATTCGTTCCGCACTCAAAAAAGATTCGCTTATAATTTACAGATATTTGACACGGCGCAACGGTAAAGAAAGTTATGAAATGCTGAAAATTGCGGGCGTTAAACAAGCCGACGACGATGAAAATATTCAGATTAACGAAATTGGAATGGGATTCACTGATATTGATTCTGAAATGCGCGATTCTATGGCAAAAAATCAAATACTGAATGACGCGCTGAAAACTGCTGAAGAGGCAAACTCCGCAAAAACAGTTTTCTTGTCAAATATGAGCCACGAAATAAGAACGCCGATGAATGCAATTATTGGGCTTGATAATCTTGCAATGAATGTTCCCGACATTCCCGAAAAAGTCAAAGATTATTTGAAAAAAATTGACAGTTCCGCGCAGCATTTACTCGGCTTGATAAATGATATTTTGGATATGAGCCGAATTGAAAGCGGCAGAATGACTGTCAAGAATGAAGAATTTTCTTTTTCTGAACTGATTGAACAGATAAATACTTTATTCAGCGGGCAGTGCCGCGAAAGAAATATTTCCTACAACTGCCAAATCAGCGGCGAAGTTGACGATTATTATATTGGCGACTCGATGAAACTCAAACAAATTTTGATAAATATTTTGGGCAACGCCGTAAAATTTACCGACGAAGGCGGCAGGGTTGATTTTCTTATTGATAAAACTGCAAATTTCGGCGGGAAGTCAACTTTCAAATTTGTTGTCAAAGATACGGGCGTTGGAATGGACAAAGAGTTTTTGCCGAAAATTTTTGACGCCTTCAGCCAAGAAAATTCCGGCGCGGCGAATAAATACGGCAGTTCGGGTCTCGGTATGGCGATTACAAAAAATATCGTCGAAATGATGAACGGCGAAATTTCGGTTGAATCTGAAAGAGGCGTCGGCTCAACTTTCACGGTTACAATTACTTTGAATGACAGCGAAAGAAAATCTTCGATTGAAGACGGCGAAATTGAAATTAATCCGCTGACATTGCATGTATTGGTTATTGATGACGATCCCATTGCTTGCGACCATGCAAAATTAATTTTGGAAAAAATCGGCGTTTCGGCTGATGTTGCAAATTCAGGAAAAGACGCGCTTGAAATGGTTAAATTAAAATCTGCGCGTCGGGAACCGTACAATTTAATAATTGTTGATTGGAAAATGCCGGAAATGGACGGCGTGGAAGTTTCTCGACAAATTCGCTCAATTATCGGCGACGAAACGGCAATTATTATTTTGACGGCGTATAATTGGGAAGATATTGCAGACGAGGCGATTAAAGCCGGCGTTGACAGTTTCATTGCAAAGCCGCTTTTCTCCGGCAACTTGCTTGATGAATTAAAAAACGCGCTCAAAAAGAAAAAACAACTTGCGCCTGTTACTCAAGATAAAGCAGATTTAACGGGACGAAAAATTTTGTTAGCCGAAGATATGATAGTAAATGCGGAAATTATGATGGAAGTTTTGAAAATGCGAGATATGGAACCTGAACACGCGAAAAACGGCAAAATTGCGCTTGAAATGTTTGAAAAATCGCCTGTCGGTTACTACTCTGCAATTTTAATGGATATGCGTATGCCGGAAATGGACGGCTTGGAGGCAACTCAAGCAATTCGCAAACTTGACCGTCCTGACGCCAAAACTATTCCGATTATCGCACTTACTGCCAACGCCTTTGATGAAGACGTTCAACGCTCTTTGCAAAGCGGCTTAAATGCACATTTGACCAAGCCTGTCAATCCTGATGTTTTGTTTGATACGCTGGAAAATCTTATTTAAACAGAAAACAAAAACCGCTCAACACTTGAAATAGTGGAGCGGTTTTTTAGTTCGTGATGAAAATTTTTTATATTAGATTTACTTTTCTTTGCTCGTCCAAAGTAGTTGATAGTGGCTAGTTGGTAGTAGATAGTTCACTAATCACTAACAACTAGGGTCTGTTGGTCAATTCTTATTTTAAGAAGTTGTTTTCACAGAGAAAAAATGGTAGACTGAAACTATGAAACATGATTATTTAAAACGAAAAAGATATCCGACAGATTTAACAGACTCTCAA
>CAJOGS010000124.1 GCA_905234045.1 uncultured Selenomonadaceae bacterium
CTCTGTTTTTGTATAGACAGCGCGTCTTTCTTGCAAAGGCGACGAATAATTTTGTCAAGACAAAGAAAAAGTTCGTTCAATTAAAATAATTAAAGTAAAAAATTTAACACAGACTTAATCCACACGCCCTAGCTTGGCACTGTTTAACAATACAAATTTTTTATTTTATTTAAATGTACTTTCTTTTTTCCGAAGCAAAAAAAGAAAGTACCAAAGAAAAAGTGCTTTTAGGAATCCGCAAAGCTGCTAGAATACCACACGCCCTTAGTAGGTAAGCTCCTTGCGCGGTTGCGTAGCAAGCGTGCTCTCCTAAGGTCGCACGAACTTTACCGCACGCCCTTAGTAAGTAATTTCCGTCCGCACTTTGCGGATTTTTTTGAATTAATCAACACGCCCTAACCACTATCAACTATCTTGCCAAACGTTTCAAATATTGCCCGTATTCATTTTTAGAAAGCGGCTCTGCAAGTTTCAAAAGTTGTTCCGCGTCAATATAATTCATTCTGTAGGCAATTTCTTCGATACAAGAAACTTTCAAGCCTTGCCGCGTTTGTATTGCCTGTACAAAATTCGCCGCCTGTAACAGTGATTCGTGCGTTCCCGTGTCAAGCCACGCATAACCGCGCCGCATTTTTTCAACGCGCAATTTTCCGCGCTCCAGATAAACTTTATTAACATCGGTAATTTCAAGTTCACCACGCGCCGAAGGTTTTATCGACTTCGCCACGTCAACAATATCTTTATCGTAAAAATATAATCCCGTGACGGCATAATTTGAACGCGGATTTTTCGGCTTTTCCTCCAAAGAAATTGCTTGCCCTGTTTCTCGATTAAATTCAACTACGCCGTAACTTTCTGGATCGTTGACGTAGTAAGCAAAAACAGTTGCGCCTTCATCATTCGCCGCCGCGTGTTGTACCAACTTTGCAAAGTCTGAACCGTAGAAAATATTGTCGCCAAGTACCAACGCGCAACCTTCGCCGTTAATAAATTCTTCGCCAATCAAAAAAGCCTGTGCAAGTCCTTCAGGTTTAGGTTGTACCGCGTAGGAAATTTTTAATCCCAACTGCGAACCGTCGCCGAGCAATGATTTAAATAAATGGCTGTCCTGCGGCGTGTTGATTATCAAAATTTCACGGATTCCCGCCAACATTAACGCCGACAGCGGATAATAAATCATCGGTTTATCATACACCGGCATTAATTGTTTTGAAACAACTTCGGTTAGCGGATAAAGCCGCGTGCCGGAACCGCCCGCTAAAATTATTCCCTTCTTTATCATAAATTTTACCTCCAAAAATTTTTCAATCAATTATACAACACGTTAAACAATTTGAAAATAAAAAAATCTCTGCCGCAGCAGAGACCTAAGGCTTTTTGAATAATATAAAGTAAAAAAGTAGAAAGTTGGAATTTCCCAATCCTTAGCAAATTTCTTTTTGTCAGTATACCCGCGCCCCAGCCCGTCTCTGTTTTTGCCTGTTATTAAAATTTGTGTAAAAGGTGGAGCGCGGCTGTATTGCTGACTTGTTACCGCGCCATACGCGAAAAACCTTGCAAAGGCGACGAGTAGGAGCGTTTGCTGGCAGTAGCGTCTTTCTTTTTGGTACTTGCAAAGGCGACGAGTAGGAGCGTTTGCTCTTTGACAAGACAAAGAAAAAGTACGTTCAATTAAAAAATAATTATTCAAAAGCACCTAATTTTTATTTCAAATCGTCAAATTAATTTTATTCGCAGATTTAATTTTCGTGGCAGATTTTTTGGCGTTAATTTCGTCCAACAAAGTTTGCCACCATGATTTTTTGTCATTCTTGTCAAGCAAAACTTTAACGCGCTTATTTCCGCCGTCATCGCTTTTTGAAATGCTCCACATACTCATTTCGCCTTTGTCGTCGATAATGACGCCTGACGATTTCACAGTTGGATTTTGTGACCAATTCAAATTTGCAACGTCATATAATAACGCTTCGTACTCAAGTTTTTTATCGGGATTATTTTGCATTTCTTTCAAAATTTTAGGCGAAATTGAAACATTTTTTAAACCTGTGCCGGAAAATGGAGCCGCGCCGATTTGAAATTTTAAATCGGGGAATTTTTCTTTCAACTCGTTAAAAATACTTCCGCCGCTGTTTTCCTGCGATTGTGCGAAACTTAAAGCCGCCTCTGAAACATAACTGTTACCAACTTTGACAGGCATTTTAATTACCTCCTTGTAAAAAATTTTTGCCGCCGAAAAATCCTTTTTAAAGTTGAAAACTTTTCAATAAATTTATTTCAATGTGACAAGATTTTTACCCGTCATTTCTGCAGGAATTTCCATACCTGCAAGCGTCAAAAGTGTCGGTGCAACGTCACAAAGTGCGCCGTTTTCAACTTTTTCAACTCTGTCAGAAACAACGATAATCGGCACGGGGTTAGTTGTATGCGCCGTGAAAGATTCATTCAAATCGTAATCAAACATTTTATCTGCGTTGCCGTGATCTGCGATATGACTCGAAGTTACAAACATTCCAACGCAAGTATCAACAGTTTCAACCGCCTGTACAGCCGCTTTCATTACGCCGGTATGTCCTACCATATCGCCGTTTGCAAAGTTCAAAATAATGAAGTCGTATTTTTCGGAGAGGATAGCCTCTGCAACTTTCAAAGTAACAGTCGGCGCGCTCATTTCAGGTTTTAAATCGTAGGTTGCAACTTTCGGCGAAGGTACCAAAATTCTGTCTTCGCCCGCGTATGGTTCTTCAACGCCGCCGTTAAAGAAAAATGTTACGTGTGCATATTTTTCAGTTTCGGCAATGCGAAGTTGAGTTAATCCCGCCTTGCTGATAGTTTCGCCGAGACCGTTTGAAACACTTTCAGGCGGATAAGCTACTGTAACATTCAAGCCTTCTTCGTATTGCGCCATTGTTACGAACGGAACATTTTTCAATTCTTCGACACGCGGGAAACCGTCAAATTGAGTATCTGTAAAAGCGTGAGTCATTTCACGACCGCGATCGGGGCGGAAATTGAAGAAAATAATACCGTCGTTAGTTTTTACGCCGTCATAATCGCCGATAACTACAGGGATAACAAATTCATCTGTAACTTTGTTTTCGTAAGATTCTCTGATAGCAGTTGCAGAATCAGGCTTGCGCGGCGCGTCAGCTTTTGCAATGGCGTCATACGCTTTTTGAACACGATCCCAACGTTTGTCTCTGTCCATTGCATAATATCTGCCGGAAATTGTGGCAACTTGTCCAATTCCAATTTCTTCAAATTTATCTTCAAGATTTGCAAGATATTCAATCGCAGAACTTGGCGGAACGTCGCGCCCGTCCAAAAATGCATGTACATAAACTTTTTTAACGCCTTTATCTTTTGCAAGTTTCAACAAGCCGTAAACGTGATCGGTATGACTGTGAACGCCGCCCGGTGAAAGTAAGCCGAAAAGATGCAGTGCGCCGTCATTTGCAATAACTTTATCTGCAACATCATTTAACGCTTTATTTTTGAAGAAATCGCCGTCACGAATTGCCTTTGTAATTTTTGTAAGCGGCTGATAAATGATTCTGCCCGCGCCAATGTTCATATGTCCGACTTCAGAATTTCCCATTTGTCCGTCAGGAAGTCCTACATATTCGCCGGAGGCTTGCAACTGCGCGTTAGGATATTTTTTAACAAGTTCATCAAGTACAGGAGTATTTCCGACTTGAATTGCGTTGTATTTGTCCATAGCGTCGCCAATTCCCCAGCCGTCCATAATTACCAAACAAATCGGCGCGTGTTTAATTTTTGCCATATTTTTATCTCTCCTTGTTAAGTAAAAACCGCCTGTTTAGTGGCTAAGGGCTGGGAAATTTCCCTAAATCCTTTTTCCTAATTCCTAAAAAGGCGGCTTAATTTATTTACTCACTAAAATTATTTACGAATTAGAAATTGACAATAGCTGCAAAGTCGGGAGCTTTCAAAGATGCGCCGCCGACAAGTGCGCCGTCAACGTTCGGTTGTTTCATAAGGTCTTTAATAGTTGCAGGTTTAACACTGCCGCCGTATTGAATACGAATTGCATCAGCCGCTTCTTGATTGAATTTCTGTGCAACACATTCACGAATAGCCTTGCAAACTTCTTCAGCTTGTTCAAATGTAGCGGTTTTGCCTGTGCCGATAGCCCAAATAGGTTCATAAGCGATAACCAATTTTTTAACTTCAGCAGGTGTAAAGCCTTCAAGAGCAGCGGCAACTTGTTTTGTAACGTGTTCAATGTAATTTCCGGCTTCGCGGATTTCCAAAGATTCGCCACAGCAGATAATTGGAGTAATGCCCGCGTTGAAAGCGGCTTTAGCGCGTTTGTTGACGCCTTCATCAGTTTCGCCGAAATAGTCGCGGCGTTCGCTGTGTCCGAGAATTACAAAATCTGCACCAATTTCATTGAGCATACCTGTTGAAATTTCGCCTGTAAATGCGCCTTTAGCTTCCCAGTGTACATTTTGTGCCGCAACGTGAATATTTGTGCCTTTAACAGCCTTTGCAACGGCGTCAAGTGCGGTAGCGGTAGGAGCAACTACAACGCGGCAATTTGCATTTGCAACGAGAGGGATTAATTCTTCAACAAGTGCAGTGCCTTCTTTAATGGTGTTGTTCATTTTCCAGTTGCCGGCAATAATCGGAGTGCGTCCAACGCCGTCAATGGCATCAATACCCGGTAAAACTTTGCCTTCAAGATATTCAAGAGTTGCGCCGCCGCCGGTTGAAATGTGAGAAATTTTATCAGCCAAGCCGGTTTTCTTCAATGCTGCGATTGAATCGCCGCCGCCGACGATTGAAATTGCGCCTTTTTCGGTAGCATCTGCAACAGCCTTAGCAACTGCCAATGTGCCTTTTGCAAAGTTATCAAATTCAAATACGCCCATAGGTCCATTCCAAATAATGGTTTTTGCGCCTTCGAGGGCTTTAACATATTCTTGTGAAGTTTTTTCGCCGCTGTCAAGACCTTGCCAATCAACAGGGCATTGATCAACGGGAACGGTTTTAAATTCAGCGTCAGCTGCAAATCTGTCAGCAACAACCAAATCAACGGGAAGGACGACTTTAACGCCTTTCTTTTCGGCTTTTTCCAAAAGTTCTTTTGCAAGTTCAACTTTGTCTTCTTCAAGCAAAGATTGTCCGACTTCGTAGCCTTTCGCCTTATCGAAGGTGTGAGCCATACCGCCGCCGATAATGATCGTGTCAACTTTGTCAATCATATTTGAGATAACGCCGATTTTATCAGAAACTTTTGCGCCGCCGATGATTCCGACAAACGGACGGGCAGGATTTTCAAGAGTTTTGCCGATATAATTAATTTCTTTTTCCATGAGGAAACCTGATGCGGTTTCGAGGAAATGAGTAATACCAACGTTTGAAGCGTGAGCGCGGTGAGCCATGCCGAATGCGTCATTAACTGCAACGTCAGCAAGCGCAGCAAGTTTTTTCGCAAATGCAGGTTTATTTTTCTTTTCTTCTTTATGATAACGAAGATTTTCAAGCAAAAGAATTTCGCCCGGTTGAAGTTCGGCGGCTGCTTTTTCGGCAGGTTCGCCAATGCAATCTTCTACCCATTTAACTTCTTTGCCGAGAATTTCAGAAAGTTTTGCCGCAATAGGTTTTGTTGAGAATTTAGGTTCACGCGCTTCGGTAGGTCTGCCGAGATGGCAACCGATAATTACAGCCGCGCCTTGTTCAAGCAAGTAATTGAGTGTAGGGAGCGTTGCATCAATACGTTTGGTGTTGGTAATATTTTGGTTTTCGTCCATAGGAACATTATAATCGACACGCAAGAAAACTTTTTTGCCCTTCAAGTTAATGTCTCTGATATTTTTCTTTTCCACTAAAAATTCCTCATTTCCGATTTACGCGCCGTTTCAGACGCAATATTTTTTTCAATAAACGTGAAACGACTCGGCTCAACATTTGACGAAGAGCCGAGCCGTCATTTTTTAACGTGTTCAGTTCAAAACAGCGAGATTAAAATCTGCGCCGAATTTTAATTTTCAATTACTTAAGTTCTGCGAAGTATTTAATTGTACGTACCATTTGGCTGGTGTAGGAATTTTCATTGTCATACCATGATACAACTTGAACTAAGGTGTTGCCATCGCCGATAGGGCTGACCATTGTTTGAGTTGCATCGAAGAGTGAACCGTATCTCATACCGATAATATCGCTGGAGACGATTTCTTCATCGTTGTAACCAAAGGATTCATTTGAAGCCGCTTTCATAGCGTCATTGATTTGTTCTTTGGTAACTTCGCCTTTAACAACTGCGAAAAGAAGAGTTGTAGAACCGGTAGGAGTAGGAACGCGTTGAGCCGCGCCAATGAGTTTGCCTTTGAGTTCAGGAATAACGAGACCAATAGCTTTTGCTGCGCCGGTGCTGTTAGGAACAATGTTGCATGCGCCTGCACGGCTGCGGCGGAGATCGCCTTTACGTTGAGGACCATCGAGAATCATTTGATCGCCGGTATAGGCGTGGATTGTTGCCATAATGCCGCTCTGAATAGGAGCAAGTTTATGAAGAGCTTGCGTCATCGGAGCCAAGCAGTTGGTCGTACAAGATGCAGCTGAAAGAATTTTTACATCAGGTGTAAGAGTTTCATGGTTGACGTTGTAAACGATTGTAGGAAGGTCATTGCCGGCCGGTGCCGAAATAACGACTTTCTTCGCGCCTGCTTCGAGGTGTGCGGAAGCTTTTTCTTTGCTGGTATAGAAACCTGTGCATTCGAGAACAACATCTACATCGTGTTTGCCCCACGGAATTTCTTTTGCGTCTTTGACAGCGTAAATAACGATTTCTTTGCCGTCAACAACGATTGAGTTTTCTTTTGCCTCAACTGTGTGTTTGCCTTCGCCAATCTTTCCGCAATATCCGCCCTGTGCGGTATCATATTTGAGAAGGTGAGCCAACATTTTCGGGCTTGTAAGATCATTGATAGCTACAACTTCGTAACCTTCCGCTGCGAACATTTGACGGAATGCGAGACGACCAATACGACCAAAACCATTGATAGCAACTTTAACTGCCATTTAAAAATACCCCCTATATTTGAAAAACTCTAATTTTTATTACCTTAAAACTGAAGTAATAATACACCGTTTTTTTTTAACTGTCAACTAAATTTTCAGAACATTTATAATTTCATTAAAATTTCATTTACCTCAAAAAGTCTGTAAAATAGTTTTAAAGCGCGTTGATTTTTTATCAACGCGCTTTTTGCATTGCTTGAAGTAACAGCTAATGTCTGTTGGAAAACACTATTGAAATTTTATTGCTGATAGATTTTTTATTTTTGAAATTTACTTTTCATTTTTAAAGAAGGGTAAAAAAATTTGCACAGTTTTTTTACTTTTTCAACAGACACTAGGGCGTGTTGAAAAATGGATTGAAAATGCTGATTTACGAATAAAAATTTGTTCGATGAGAGCGAAAAACTAAGATGCCGCACAGGACGTGCGAAAAGCGTCTTTCTTGCAAAGGCGACTAGTAATTTTGACAAGACAAAGAAAAAGTACGTTCAAAATATAAAAACTTTCAACCAAAAAATTGATAACAGACTTTTTCAACACGCCCTAAGAACCTGTCTAAAATCTTTTGAGAAAAATAGAAATGAACGCAATAGTAGTGATTTGCATAGAATTATGAATGTTTCGCTCACAATTTTTCTATAATCTCCGATTTTTATCCAGCCAACCAAAACTTCTTTCTACTATCCAACGTTTTGGCAAGACTGCGAAATTATGAAGTTGATTACGCTTTACAACTTCGACTTGTACTCCATAAACTATTTTTGCAAATTCAGTAAAGCTATCACCACTGTAGCCCCCGTCTACTATTACTTTCTTTATACCAAGCAGATTGGAAAAATTCAAAGCGAGCATTTCCTTTGCTCCGGCTTTATCCGTTTTTTCTGCCGTTGTTACATATGTAGCCTTTTAACTTTGCCGTATCAGCATTTTTTATGCTTTTTGAATCGATAATGGGGTTTTCTTGCTATCAAGGATACTGACAGTAGTAAACCAATTTCCAACTCGGAAAATCTGAAGGCAACTTCCTCCA
>CAJOGS010000125.1 GCA_905234045.1 uncultured Selenomonadaceae bacterium
CGAACATAAACTTGAAAAAATGTTCGGTATGCCCGTTACAAATACCGTCGGACGCAGTAATAAAAGCGTGCGCGTGTTGCTGGACGTTTTCACAAATACCAGAATGGCGAATTACAAGCCGAGTGAAATTTTTCAAAAACATATCGAAAGAATTAACGCAATTAAAAATAGCGAATTGCCGCAAGAAAAGATTGAAGAAGAAATTATAACTGCGCGCTATGATTTTATTGATAAAGTTATGGCGGAGGCTGTCACGGTAAGCGCGGCGGACAAAACTTTAACAGATAAATTGGATTCATATTTGGCAAATGGCGTAACTTCGCTTATTTTAATGGTAGCAGCGTTTTATCTGCTGTTTCAAATTGCGTTTGAATGGATAGGGCAACCGCTGGCGGATATGCTCGGCGCGTGGTTTGAAGAAACTTTAGCCCCTGCGGCAACTGAAGCAATGGCAAGCGCGGGCGTTGCAGATTGGATGCAGTCATTGGTTTCTGATGGAATTATAGTAGGTGTCGGCGCGGTTTTAAGTTTCGTACCGCTGATTTTTACGTTATTTTTGTGCTTGAGTTTCCTCGACGGTACAGGATATATGGCGCGTGTTGCGTTCGTAATGGATCCTATTATGCGCCGCGTAGGTTTAACCGGTAAAAGTATAATGCCGCTGATTATGGGCTATGGTTGCGGCGTTCCTGCGATTATGGGCGCGCGCGCTTTGGACACTCACAAAGACAGAATGATTTCAATTTTAATTACGCCGTTTTTAACTTGCAGTGCGAAAGTTCCGATTATCGCACTTTTTGCGGCAATGTTTTTCCCCGACAACGTGGCAAACGTCGTTTTTGTAATGTACTTTTTGGGATTGGCAACGGCAATAATTATGGCGAAAGTTTTGGGCGCAACCGTTTTCAAAGAAAATCAATCAACATTCCTGCTTGAATTGCCGCCATATCGTTTGCCTGACATTAAAACGGTTTTACTTGAAACGTGGGAAAAAGGCAAGGGCTATTTGGTTAAAGCCGGTACGATAATTTTTGCAATGACGGTGGCAATTTGGTTTTTGAGCAACTTCAACAATGACGGTATGACTGAAGATATGAATGAAAGTTATTTGGCGTCAATAGGCTCGGCAACGTCGGTAATTTTTGCGCCGCAAGGTTTTGACACATGGGAAGCGGGCGCGGCGATTGTAACCGGCGTAATGGCTAAAGAAGCGGTTGTATCGACGATTGGTATTTTGTACGGCGCGGACGAAGACGCAGTTGACACGGACGACGCCGAAGGAACTGCTGATGTTTTAATGAAAACCGGAATGGCTACGGCGTTTACACCGTTGTCGGCGTTGGCGTTTATGGTATTTACGCAACTTTACAGCCCGTGCGTAACTGCACTTGGCACTATCAAAAAAGAGTCTCAAAGTTGGAAATGGATGGGCTTTGCGTTCCTGTATACTTGCGCGGTAGCGTGGGTAGCGTCAATGTTGGTTTATCAAATTGGGCGTTTGCTCGGATTCTAGGTATTAGGTGCTAGGGCGTGTTGGTAAACTCGTTTTTAGTATTAAATGTTTTTTCTAATTAAATTTACTTTTCTTTGATGCTCCAAAATTTTTGAATCAGTGGCGGCGGCGCGCGTCCGTGACCGCCGTTTCCTATTCTTACAAACGTTGCACTATTTTTGACATTACCAACAGACCCTAAAACCTAATACCTGCCCCCTAAAACCTAAAATGAAGGGAGCGAATAACAATGACGGCAACAATAATACTGGGCGTCATAATAGCGGCGTTGCTGATTAACGGCTTGCGCGTAATTTATAAAAGTTTTTTCAAAGGCGAGGCGGCTTGTTGCGACAGCGGCGGCGGTTGCAGTGGCGGCTGTACAGGTTGCCCGATGAAAAAGGCGATTGACATAAATTATAAAAATCGCATTGAACAGATTGAAAAATTTGAAATTCGCCGCACGATTGATGTTGACGGTATGACTTGCGATAATTGCGTTTTTAAAGTGATACGCGCCCTTGAAAAAATTGACGGCGTAAAAATTGCGGCGGCAAGTCTTGAAAAACAATCTGCAGATGTAGGATTAACTGAAAATATTTCTGATGAAGTCCTGCGCGAGGCGATAAATAAAGCCGGCTATCGTGCAAGTAGTGTGGTAGTGTGGTAGCAGTTAGCTATCAGCTATCAGCTATAGTGTGGTAGTGCGATAGAATAAAAAAAACTCCCGTCTAAAATGACGGGAGCTTTTTTTATATATTTAAACACGTACCTTGCAAAATTATTGGCGTTTATACGCGCTGATTTGAGTATAATGCTTTTTGAAAAATTCCTCTGCAACTTGCGGGAAGAGAGCATAACTCAAAACGTCTTCATCGGTAGGATTGAGGAAACCTTTGGCAATCAATTCATCTTTGAACTGTGCAAAAGTTTCAGCCTTCGCATCTTCAATCGAGCAATCTTCGATAATTTCATTTTCGGGAATACCGAGAGTGTTAATAATGAAATCTCTGTCAACAGGTACAGGAGTGCGCCCAAATTTGCCGCGTACGAGGTCTTTAAATTCGTTAGGAACCATTTTATAGCGTTGTCCCGTCATAACGTTAAAAGTTGCCATTGTGCCGACAATCTGACTGGACGGAGTAACAAGCGGCGGATAACCTGCATCTGCGCGAACTTTCGGCATTTCATCAAGCAAATCTTGATATTTATCTTCCATACCCGCTTCTTTGAGTTGGTTGGCAAGATTGGAAAGCATACCGCCCGGAATTTGGAAATCCAAAACATTAACATTGACATCGAAATAGCCTTTGAGTCCAAATTCTTGAATCAATTCTTTTTTGACTTCCAAGAAATGTTTTGCAATGGGCGTCATAGCTTGACGATCTAAGCCGGTATCACGTTCAGTGCCTTTGAGAGCCGCCACGATTGTTTCAGTGCAAGGTTGCGAAGTATCGCAGGAGAACGGCGATAACGCGCAGTCAACAATATCAACACCCGCTTCAATCGCTTTCAAATATGTAGCGTGACCAAAACCGCTTGTGCAGTGTGTGTGAAGTTCAACAGGAATATCAAGCGCGGATTTGAGTTTACGAACTAAATCATCAGCGGCGTAAGGTGCAAGCAAGCCGGACATATCTTTAATACAGACAGAGTGGCAACCCATTTCTTGAAGTTGTTTCGCCAAATCGACGAACATTTCATTTGTATGTACGGGGCTGATTGTATAAACTAAGCAGCCTTGTACTTCAGGTTTTTCGGGACATTCCAACGCGGCTTTAATTGCAACGCGCAAATTTCTGACGTCGTTAAGCGCGTCAAAAATTCTGAAGACGCCGATACCATGCTTTGCGGCGTGTTGGACAAATTTTTCAACAACGTCATTTGAATAGTGATTATAGCCGAGAAGATTCTGTCCGCGCAAAAGCATTTGAATTGGAGTTTTCAAATTTGCCTTGAGTTTGTCGAGACGTTCCCACGGATCTTCATCTAAAAATCTCAAGCAAGTATCAAAAGTTGCGCCGCCCCACGCTTCCAACGCTTTATAGCCGATTTTGTCCAAACTTGCAAGCATCGGCTCCATTTGACGGTAACGCATACGAGTTGCACAAAGTGATTGATGTCCATCGCGCAGAACTGTTTCCATAATCTGTAACGGTTTAGCCATTCTAACACTCTCCTTAAAAAATAAAATTTTGCGAAAATTCTTTTTAGTGATTATAAAATTTGCAAGCCGCGCTGTCAATAGGATTTAATAATTATAGATTAATGAAAAAATTTGCATTAAAACATTTATTTTGGTACAATTTTTTTGATAATTATTTTCCATTTTTTAGCAAGCAGTATCAATATCAGAATCCTTATAAACTTTATTAATGAAGGAGTGATAATTTTGCCGATAAAAATACCAAATAATTTGCCTGCCGCAAATATTTTGGAGAATGAAAATATTTTTGTCATGAACGCGGAAAGAGCCTACTCTCAAGATATTCGCCCGCTGAAAATTTTAATTTTGAATCTGATGCCGGTTAAATCTGTAACCGAAACGCAACTTTTGAGACTTTTGGGAAATACGCCGCTGCAAGTCGAAGTTGATTTTATTTATACCGAGACTTACACGCCTTCGCACACTTCCCAAAATTATCTCAGCGAATTTTACGGCACGTTTAAAGACGTTAAAGATAAAAAATACGACGGCTTTATAATTACGGGCGCGCCGGTTGAATTAATGGAATTTGAAGACGTGGCGTATTGGTCGGAACTTGTCGAAATTATGGAATGGAGTACCAAAAATGTTTACTCGACATTTCATATTTGTTGGGGCGCGCAAGCCGGTTTGTATTATCATTACGGCGTACCGAAATACACGCTCAGTGAAAAAATTTCCGGCGTTTACAAGCACAAACTCTGTGTAAAGTACGAAAAACTTTTCAGAGGTTTTGACGATGAATTTTTTGTGCCACATTCAAGATTTGCTCACACCTACAGAGAAAATGTTGAAAAAGTCCCGGGCTTAAAAGTTTTGGCTGAATCCGATGAAGTCGGCGTTTATATCGTTGCAAATTTGGAGCGTCGGCAATTTTTCATCACGGGACATGCAGAATATGATCCTTACACTTTGAAAAACGAATTTGAAAGAGATTTACGCGCCGGCTTAAATCCCAAAGTCCCGAAAAATTATTTTCCCGGCAACGATCCTACTTTGGAACCTGTTGTAAAATGGCGCAGTGTGGCGCATTTGCTTTTTGCAAATTGGCTTAACTATTACGTTTATCAAGAAACTCCTTACGAAATTAATTCTATCGGTTGAGGTACGAACTATGAAAAAATTTTTAATTGGAATGTTGGCAGCGGCAACGATTTTTTTTCAAACGCCCGTAACTTTTGCTTACCGTGAAGTTCAAATTCCCGAAGAAGTTTATAAATGGATACAATCGACGCCGCGCGGAAATTACTGGTTTAACTTTCAAGTCATGAGCTATAAAATTCGCTCTGATGATACTTTGGATTTAAATATTTTGGAAGTGCCGACAATTTGCACTTACGATAATATTCAAATTGATGACGTGGTACAAAAAAGACGTTGGCGCGGGCAATCTACACGCGGTTACAATAATTTAATCGGGCGTGCCGATTATCTTGAATTTAATCTTTCAAAAGAAACTGTCAGAATCGTTCGGCGCGCAGATTTAGACCACACTTTTACCGAATTGGACAGCGAAGACACAAGCGATGAAATAACACTTGCCGAACTTTCAGATCAAGAAATCGCCGCCAAAAATTACCGCAAAATTTTAAAATGGGCGCGTGAAAATAACACGTGGATTATTGAACGTTCTCGCGGCAAACTCAGCAAAAAAGATTCAAAGTTGAAAGAATCTGATATGCCGCTTTTCAAACTCAAATGGGAAGTTAAATAATTATTTATTGCTGAAGTAATTCTTTTTAGAATTACTTTTTTTGTTACTGATAAATTAGGACGTTTGGAATAAATCTTGTTTCAAGTTAAAATTTTTCTATGGCGTTTTGAATAATTCATTTTTCAAAATTTTTTAATATTGAACGTACTTTTTCTTTGTCTTGTCAAA
>CAJOGS010000126.1 GCA_905234045.1 uncultured Selenomonadaceae bacterium
GATTTTAGCAAGTTCCAAGAATTTTTACAGGGCGAAGTAAGATTTTCATCACTCAAGCGCAATTTCCCTGAAGCGGCTGAGGAACTTTTCAAGAAAACTCAAAAAGACGCGGAAGAACGCATTAACGGTTATAAAATTTTGGCAGGAAAATAATTTTTAAATTTTGAAATAAAATTTGGGAGTCGGAAATTTTTCCGGCTCTTTTTGATAAATTTTGGGATTAAAAGATTTTTTTCATCATTTAAATTGAGGAGGAATTTTTTTGAGAGTAGCGACAATGGCTATTGATCATTACGGCAATTACGGAAATAATTTACAAAAATACGCGCTTCAACGCGCACTCAAAAATTTTGTAGATTTTACAGAATTACTTTGGAAAAACCCCACCGACTTTTTTCCTGAAACGTTGCAACTTGGATTCATGAATAATCCAATCCCCAGAAATTGTGATGAAATTAGTCGACAAAAATATATTTTTCGTGAGGCTATTCGTTTGAACAAAATGAAAGAGTTTGAAAACCGATACATAAAAGTTCGTTTTGATTTACCCTACTTAGAAGATATTGCTGACGACTATGATTTTTTTATTGTTGGTTCAGATCAAGTGTGGAATCCTTACGGTCTTGGCAGAGATCCAAAATATTTTTTAAATTTTGTACCACGTGAAAAAAGAATTTCTTACGCCGCAAGTATATCCGTGCCCGCAATTCCTGAAGAACTTAAAGAATTTTTTAAGCGTGGCATTTCAGGTTTTGATTATGTTTCGGTACGTGAAGAAAAATCTGTAGAAATTATCAAAGAACTGACAGGACAAGACGCACTTTTAGTTTTAGATCCGGTAATGTTGCTGACTCCTAAAGAATGGCTTGAAATTGCTCAAAAACCAAGTTGGTTCAATGAAAAATATCAGCGCGGTTATATTTTAACTTATTACCTGCGAAATAATCCGCCGAAATTTATTCAAGAAACAGCCAAAAAATTAAATTTGCCCGTGATAAATTTGTTGGATTGGGATAATTATTGGCATTACATAACAAGCCCCGAAGAATTTGTATATTTGTTTTCAAAGGCATCATTAATCTTTACAAATTCTTTTCATGGCTTAGTTTTTTCGATTTTATTCAAACGTCCATTTATGAACTTTGAATCTGAAAATGATCCTGAGGCTATTAAATTCACAACACGAATACCCGGCCTTTTAAAAATGTTTGGGTTGGAAGATAGGATTATCACATCGGAAAAAAATTGTACTACAGAAGAATTGTTTGAAATTGACTACAGCACTCTTGATAAAGTTTTGCCGCAAGAACGCCGCAAATCTTTTGAATTTTTATCCAATGCACTTGGCGTCAAAATGAAGGAGGCGCAGACAAAATGAAAATTGAAGAATTGAAACACTCTGATTGTTGCGGCTGTGAATCCTGCGCGAATATTTGCCCTCAAAATTGTATTTCAATGGTAAGAGATGCCGAAGGTTTTTCCTATCCGAAAATAAATCACGAAAAATGTATAAAATGCGGCAAGTGTGAAAAAGTTTGCCCGTCAATAAATGCACGTGAAAATTTTCCGGCTCAAATTCCGCCAATTCTTGTTGTAATTAATCCTGATGAAAAAGTCAGACGGCACAGTTCAAGCGGCGGTGCCTTCAGTGCTTTTAGTGAATTGATTTTAAAAGACGGCGGAATAATTTTTGGCGCGGGCTTTGATGAAAATTGGCATGTAAAACATATGTCGGCAGAAAATTTTGACGAACTCGAAAATTTGCGCGGCAGTAAATATGTTCAAAGTAAAATCGGAGATATTTATAAACGTGTAAAATCTGAACTTGAAAGCGGCAGAAAAGTTTTATTTAGCGGCGTTCCATGTCAATGCGCCGGATTAAAAAATTTTCTCGGCAAAGATTATGAAAATCTTTTAACTGTCGGGATAATGTGTCACGGTGTACCTTCGCCGCTGCTTTGGGAAAGTTATATAAAATGGCTCGGACGCGGACACGAAATCAGCCGCGTAAATTTTCGCAGTAAACGTTTCGGCTGGAATAACAATCATTTTGAAATAACTTTTAAAGATTGCGGCTATTACGTTAAATCAAATATGTCAGATTTTTATTTGCAAGGTTTTCTGTTAAGTACAACTCAACGCCCAAGTTGCGGAAGTTGCAAATTTAAATTTCCAAATTTGAATTGCGATATACTTTTGGGCGATGCGTGGGGGATTCAAAATTTTGCTCCTGAAATGTTTGACAATCGCGGCGCGTCAATTATCGTAGTAAATACAAATATTGGGGTAAATTATGTAAATAAGACCAAATTAATTTTTAAAATCGTACCTCTGAAGGCAATAATTAACAATGCGCTGTTTTTTGTATCATCAGCTGAAGACGAACGCCGACAAGATTTCTTTGATGAACTTGCAAAATCTAATCTTCCAATAAATACAATGCAAAAGTTCTTTTTACAAGATTTTTCTAAAATATCGAGAAAAAATAATCAAGTAACGAGTGAAAGATTGTCTCAAAGAATCGAAGAAATTGTAAAACATTACAAATAATGATAATAAAAATTTTTTCCCGTTGAAAAATTCAGCGGGCATTTTTTTTGCTTTTAACTTGCGTAATATTGAAAATGAATTTAAAAGCACGGCAACGGCGGCAAATTAAATCTTTATCGAATTGAGCATTTAATCAGAGAAATTGCAGATTTGCATAATGCAAGCAAAGAAATTATTTTTGTAACGTCAGAAGCAATCTATGCATATTTAGGAAAAATTTTTTGCTGAATACAAGTTGACAATAGGATAAATTCTTTTATGGCGTGTTGGTAAACTAAATTTTAAAATATTTCTATAAACTGTTTGTAAAAATTTTTTTATTAAATGTACTTTTTCTTGTCAAAATCACTCGTCGCCTTTGCAAGTACCAAAAAGAAAAGACGCTTTTTGCGCGTCCTGCGCGGCATCTTACTTCTTCGCTCTCATCGAACAAAAATTTTTTCGCTAGTTTTTAATCAGTAATTTACCAACAGCCACTAACTATGTGCCGGTGAATAATTCCGGTTTTAAATTTAAAAAGTAAGTTTCTATAAGCGCAAAAAAAATCCGCGCATTTTAAAACAAATTTAAAATGTCGGAAACTTAAGAACTAAAATTAAATTTTCTTCCCGTTATTTGGCAAAAATTTCTAAAATAAAAGTTGTACCTTTGCCGAGTTCACTTTCAACGCTGATTTTAATTTCGTGCTTGTCAGCAATAAATTTTGCGATTGACAGTCCGAGACCTGCCGAAATTTTATTTTCTTCAGATTTTGCCCGCGCCATATCAACTTTGAAAAATCTGTCAAAAATTTTATCAATATTTTCTTCAGAAATTCCAATGCCGCTGTCAGAAATTTTTACCTTCGCCGTATTGCCAAAATTTTCAAACGTCACAAAAACTTCATCTTCGCTGTAAATCAGCGCGTTATCTATGAACGCGGCAAACATTTTCTTCAGAAATTCTGAATCGCCGACCATTTCAAATTTTTTATCGTCAATAAATTCAATACGCGGATTATTAAAACTCTCGACGACAGATTTTAAAACTTCGTTAATTTCGACAGGCGAATTATTCAGCGGTTGGGTTCCCGCGTCCGCACGCGCCAAAAATAATAAATTTTCTACAATGTACTGCATATCTTGAGCAGATTTTTTAATTTCGGCGGTTGCCTCTCCTACAAGTTCGGGATCTTCTGCGCCGTATTTTTCCAACATATCGGCGTAACCGCGAATAATTGTAATAGGCGTTCGCAATTCGTGCGAAACATCGGCTATAAATCTTTGTTGTTGCGTAAAACTTTTTTCAAGGCGTTCAAGCATGGTATTGAAAGTTGCTGACAGTTCGTTAACTTCGTCTTCGGAATTTTCAACAGTCAAGCGTTTATTCATATTGCCAATAGAAATTTCCCGCGCAGTTTTTGTAACTTCGCGCAGAGGTTTTAAAACTTTTTTACCTAAAAATTGCCCCGCCATAATTGCCAGCTCCAATCCAATTAAATCTGCAATAAAAATCGCCCATAACAAGTACCGAATATTTTTTTTCTCAAAAGTTATTGTCCGCAAAAAATGAAAATGCAAAGTTTGTCCGCCAAATTTCAGCGGTAAATCTTTATAGTAAAAAAAACTGTTCGGCGTCTCAATTAAAATATAATCGTTACTTGCCCAAAACGGCGGATTATTTCTGATAAATTTTAACATTTTGTCGGTAGCGGCAAAGTAGGGGTTACTGTCAAATAATTTTTTTCCGCGTTCGTCAACAACACGAAAAACCACGCTCGGCATTATGTCAAATTCAAAAAATTTTTCGTCAATGGTTTGAGTTTCTGCCACTCTTTTAATTGTGCGTTCAACAGAAATATCAATGGCGCGTTCGGCTTGATGATGAAACAAATAGTAAATTCCCGCCGTTGTGCCAATATTCACAAGCAGTAATGTTAAAAATAAAATCAGTCCGTAAGTTAAATTTATTTGAGTAGAAATTTTTTTACGGCGCAGATTTTTAATCCCGAATGACATAACCAACGCCTCGAACTGTGTAAATATGTTTTTCGTCGTATTTTTCTTCAATCTTCGTGCGTAAATAGCTTATATAAACGTCAACAACATTTGTATTTCCCATAAAATCATAGCCCCAAACGCGCTGTAAAATTTGATCGCGACTTAAAACATTCGGCTTATTTGAAACCAAATATTGAAGCAGTTCAAATTCTTTGTGTGTCAGTTCTACGACTTCGCCTTTAACCTTAACTTCGTAGCGATCGGGATATAAAATCACGTTGCCGACGACAAGGCGATTTTCTTCTTTGCGCGGCTCTTCGTTGCGGCGTTTTAAAATTCTGCGAATACGCGCCAAAACTTCATCGGCTGAAAAAGGCTTTGTAACATAATCATCTGCGCCCAAATTGAGCCCTTCAACTTTATCTTTAATTTCGTCGCGGGCAGTAAGCATAATAATAGGAATGTCGCTGAGTTCCCGAACGCGGCGGCAAATTTCCATTCCGTCCATTTCCGGCAACATTACATCAAGCAACACTAAATCATATTTTTCTTGAATGATTCTCTCGTAAGCGCGTTTGCCGTTTTTTTCTATCGCCGTTTGAAAGCCCGCTTTTTCCAAATCTATTTGTAAAAATCTTGCAATTTGTCTTTCGTCTTCCACTATAAAAATTTTTGTTTTCTCGTCCATTTCCAACACCTCCGCAGAAATTTTACAACAAAAGAACGGCGATTGAAATACCGCCGCTAAAATTTAATCTGATTTTAATTTTTGTCGGAAGAAATTTTTAATTTCTGCTTAATGCAAATTTTTTTAATTTGTTTTATAATTCGACAGTAAAAATTTAGGAGGTTTTCAATATGAATATGAAAAAGATTTTAAGCGGCGTTGTAATAGGCGCGTTTGTATTTGGAGTCTCAGTCGGAAATATTCAAACTGTAAGCGCGGCGAATTTAGATAAAGGCAAAACTACTTTGGACAAAGGCAAAACTACTTTAGACAAAGGCAAAACTACTTTAGACAAAGGCAAAACTACTTTAG